>JBBQSQ010000050.1:0-24342 GCA_038213745.1 Cytophagales bacterium | reverse complement strand
CAACGCGTAGCTGCCCGCAATCATGCCCTCGATGAGCAGGTGGGGCAGTTTCGACATCAACTGCCGGTCCTTAAAGGTGCCGGGCTCCGACTCGTCCGCGTTGCAGACGAGGTAGCGCGCCACGCCCTCCGGCTTGGCCAGAAAACCCCACTTCATGCCGGCGGGGAAGCCTGCGCCGCCGCGCCCGCGCAGGCCCGACTTTTTCACTTCCTCCGTCACCTCATCGGGCGTCATCGTCTTGAGTGCCTTCTCCACGGAGCGGTAGCCGCCGTGTTTGCGGTACACCTCGAAGGTGTTAATGCCTTCGACGTTGATGTGTTCGGTTAATAGCTTGCGTCCCATAGCGGTAAATGCTTATTTGTTGGGCTGATTATCTTCTAGTCGTGTGATACGGGTATCGTGCTGTTGCAGCAGCTGACGCACGTACAAGCCTTCTTCTCGAAAAGCTGCAATCATCATTTCAGTGTTGCTGCGGGTCTCTTCGGTTAGTGTTTTCATGGATGCCACTAACGTGGTTGCTAGTTGATTAACAGCGCCTTTCACTTCCCGCATTTCAACCTCCAGCTTTTCCACGCTGGAACTCAGATGCACCGTCACGGTTTGTAACTGTTTGATGTCGCCGCGCAATTCGTGCATTTCAATTAAAATCTCTGACACGACGAGCGGTAAGTCCTGATTCTGTTCGGCCATGATTTTACTTAATTATTCTGGACGGAGTTGGGCATACTGTTTTCCTCCCACGACAAAATGGGGCGGTGTACCAGGCTGCGCAACTCGTTGAGCATGGCATCCACGGCTTCCGGCGTGTGCAGCTCCTCGTAATACTTCTCGCGCACCTGCACAATGGGGGCGAAGCCGCAGGCGGCCAGGCACTCCACTTCTTTCAGCGTAAACAAGCCATCAGGCGAGGTTTCACCCACTTTGGCCCCAGTGATGCGCTCCAGGTGCTCGGTCAATTCGTCGGAGCCGCGCAACATGCAGGGGCCTGTACGGCAGATTTCTAGCACGTGCTTGCCCACCGGCTTGAGGTTGTACATGGTGTAGAACGAGGCTACTTCGTACACTTCAATCGGCTTGATGTTCAGCGTTTCAGCCACAAGGTCCTGCACCTCGGGGCTCACCCAGCCGCCGAACTCGGCCTGCGCGATGTGCAGAATCGGCAGCATCGCCGACTTGCTCCGGTCGGCCGGATAATGCGTGAGCAGGCGCTTGATTTCCGCCTGGCCAGCGGGCGAGAATTGCAGTTTCGTGGGCGAGGTCGTCGGCTCCATAGCAGTCAATTTCAACAAAAACTAGGCGTCCAGCTCGCCAGCGATGACGTTCATGGACGAGAGAATAACAATGGCGTCGGAGAGCGTGGTGCCTACGGCCATTTCGGGGTAAGCCTGGTAGTAGATGAAGCACGGCCGACGGAAGTGCAGGCGATACGGCGTGCGGCCACCGTCCGAAACCAAGTAGAAGCCCAGCTCGCCGTTGCCGCCTTCCACCGAGTGGTACACCTCGCCAACCGGGGCGTCAATCTCGCCCATCACGATTTTGAAGTGGTAAATCAGCGCCTCCATGTTCTTGTACACGTCCGGCTTGGTGGGCAGGTAGTAGTGCGGGGCGTCGGCGTGGTAGGGGCCTTCTGGTAGGTTAGTGAGGGCCTGGTTGATAATACGCAGGCTCTGCCAGATTTCCTCGTTGCGCACGATGAACCGGTCGTAGGTGTCGCCGTTGGTGCCCACCGGAATGTCGAACTCGAAGTCCTCGTAGGAGGAGTACGGGTTCATGGCGCGCACGTCGTAGTCGACGCCCGCAGCCCGCAGGTTGGGGCCGGTAAAGCCGTAGTTCAACGCTTTCTCGGCCGAAATTGGGCCCACGTTCACCACGCGGTCCATGAAAATGCGGTTGCGATTGAACATCGATTCGAACTCCTTCATCACCACCGGGAAGCTTTTCAGCCAGGCGCGAAGCTTGGCAATGGCCGCCGGACTCAGGTCGCGCTCCATGCCGCCCACGCGGCCCATGTTGGTGGTAAGGCGGGCACCGCACACCTCCTCGTAGATTTCGTACACCTTCTCACGTTCCTGAAACAGGTAGAGAAAGCCCGTGAAGGCACCCGTATCCACGCCCAGAATGGAGTTGCAGATGAGGTGGTCGGTAATCCGAGCCAACTCCATCATAATCACGCGAATGTACTGCGCCCGTTTGGGCACGGTCACGCCGAGCAGCTTCTCCACCGTCATGTGCCAGCCCAGGTTGTTGATGGGCGACGAACAGTAGTTCATCCGGTCGGTGAGCGTCGTGATTTGGTAGAACGGCCGGCGCTCGGCAATCTTCTCAAACGCCCGGTGGATATAGCCAATGGTGGGCACGCCAGACACGATGCGTTCGCCATCCATTTGCAGGATGTTCTGAAAAATGCCGTGCGTGGTCGGGTGCGTGGGGCCCAAGTTCAGCGTCGTCAGCTCCTGGCTGAAGTCGTTGAGCAGGGGCATGAGCTGGCCGTGGCGCTGGGCGGCGGCCTCTTCGATGATTTTATGGGTGCCTGCCAAGGCGTCGTTTACTGCCATATCGATAGGCTCTTAGCTGTTAGCTACTAGCTGTTAGCGCTGTATAAGTTACTGGAAAGAGCTAACGGCTAGCAGCTATTAGCTAAGAGCTAATTAAGGGTTATCGTCCGAAAAACAGGTCGGTTTTGTCTTCGCGGGTGCCGTCCTCCAGCGGATATTGCTTCCGCATGGGGTGGTAGTCCATATCCTCCACGTTGAGGATGCGAATGAGATTGGGGTGGCCGGTGAAGATGATGCCGTAAAAATCGTAGGCCTCGCGCTCCATCCAATTGGCGGCGGCGTAAAGGTTACTCAGCGTTGGCACCACTGGGTCGGCAACGGGGAAGAAGATTTTCAGGCGCAGCCGGATATTTTGGGTCAGGCTGTGCAGGTGGTAAATTATACCCAACTCCTTGCCCTCGTTCTCGGGGTAGTTGATGCCGCACATCGTAGTCAGAAAATTCAGCTTGATTTCCTGGTCTTGCTGCAAACCGGCAATGATGTTGTGGATGCGCTCCCGCGTAGTGGTCACCGATAGCAAGCCGTATTGCTCCTCCACATCGGTGAACGCGGCCTCGCCAAACAACTTGTGCAGCAACGCCAGTACGCGCGCATTCTGGACCTTGATGGGGTCTTCGGCAACAGCAACTTCGGGAGCGGCGGCAGGTTCTGGAGTCATTTTTTAGCTGTTAGCTGATGGCTAATAGCTGGTAGCTTTTTTATGCAACTGGCAAACTGTTTTCTTCAAAGAGCTAACAGCTAACAGCTAATGGCTAACAGCTCAATTATTTGATGTTGTACGACGCCAGCAAGGCCTGATATTCGGGTGCGTTGCGGCGGCGGAAGGATTCGTTGCGGGCCAGGTCCTGCACGCGCATCAAGCCGTCGATAACCTGTTCGGGGCGGGGTGGGCAGCCGGGCACGTACACGTCGACCGGGATGATACGGTCGATGCCCTGGAGCACGGAGTAGGAATCGAAAATTCCGCCTGAGCAGGCGCAAGCGCCCATAGCCAGCACCCACCGGGGCTCAGCCATTTGCTCGTACACTTGCTTCACGATGGGGGCCATTTTCTTGGCAATCGTGCCCATCACCATCAGCAAGTCGGCTTGGCGTGGCGAGAAGCTGGGCCGCTCGGAGCCGAAACGCGAGATGTCGTAATGCGAGCCCATGGTGGCCATGAACTCAATCCCGCAGCAGGACGTGGCGAAGGGCAGGGGCCAAAGCGAGTTGGCACGGGCCATGCCCACTACTTTCTCCAACGAGGTGGCGAAGAAGCCAGCCCCTTCGACGCCCTCGGGGGCTTCAACGGTTTTAATTTCAGGAACGCGGGTATCAACCATATCAAATCAGTGATTAACGGGTAGTGATTGGTGGTTAGTTGAGTATGGTATTAATCACTACCCATTAACCACTAATAATTACGCGGCCTTCGCCACTTGAGCGGGCCTATTTTCTAACACCGGCGTGGCAGCGAAAGTTTGCCGCTCGGGCTCTTCATTCCAGCGCAAAATGCCCTTTTTGATGATGTAGAAGAAGCCCGCCAGCAGCAGCGCCATAAACACAATCATTTCGATGAAACCAGCGCGGCCCAGGGCGCGAAAATTCACCGCCCAAGGGTACATGAAGATGACTTCGACATCGAACAGCACGAATACGATGGCCGTGAGGAAGTATTTCACCGAAATGGGGGTGCGGGCGTTGCCCACCGATTCGATGCCGCACTCGAAGGAAGCGTCCTTCACGGTGCTGTGGCGCTTGGGTCCCACGAGGTGCGAAACAATCATGGCGAAGGCCACAAAAGCCAGGGCCAGACCGAATTGAATGATAATCGGGAGGTAATCGGAAGGCTGATAATTGGCAGCCGGCAGGGCTAGGTACATAGCAGTCAGATTTATAGCAAACAGGCCTCACGGGCGCTGAAGGGCAAAGGTAGCGCCCACGGGGTTGGGGCGCAATGTTGAGTTCGAGCGAAGCGCGGGAACCCGAATGTTTGCGCAGGGGAGCAACAGAATTTTATTCAGGGCTTCCGGCTTGCGCTACTGGTAGCATGCGAAGCGGTTAGCGGGATTATTTGTTGCAGCAATGTTTTTTGTGGAGATTTAATGTGCTTTATTGTAGGCAGGTAGCCCGCCGCCTTGCTTCATGCCACCGGCGCTGGCTACGCCAGGAATCTCTTCAGCCATGCCAAACCGTGATAATCCGCTGGCCGACCCCTCCCCGATGAATGCGGCTCTGGCGGAGCGGGCGCATCAACTCTCGGTTATTTTTGACAGCATTGCCGACGTTACGTTTGTGCTGAATGTGGAGGACGATGGCCGCTACCGGTTCATTTTTGCCAATAAGGCTTTTGAAAAAACGACGGGTCTGTCCCTCGAAAAAGTGGCGGGCAGCTACGTGGAAGACATCATTCCGGAGCCGTCGCTCAGCTTGGTGCGGGCCAAATACCGCGAAGCTGTGGTGACGCTGGCGCGCGTGGTGTGGCAGGAAACGACGGCCTTCCCAACGGGGCCGGTAACGGGCGAAGTGAGCGTGACGCCCGTGTGCGACGCGGCGGGTCGTTGCCGCCAATTGGTCGGCATCGTGCACGACCTGACCAGGGAGAAACAAATAGAAGAGGCCCTGCGCCGCAGCAACACGCGGTTTGCCTACGCGCTAAAGGCCACTACCGACGCAATTTACGAGTGGAACGTGGCCGATGACACCCTTTATTGGGGCGAGGGCTTTGAGGAGTTGTTTGGCCATAAACTGGTGCAAAACCCAACATCTTTCAGCAAGTGGGCTGATTTTGTGGACCCGGCCGAAAGCCAGCGGGTGGTGCTGGGCTTGCGCCGGGCGGCACACGAAACGACTGCCCTGTTCTGGCAGGAAGAATACCGGTTTCTTCGGGCCGATGGCACTTGGGCCGTGGTGTTTGACCGGGGCAACATTCTGCGGAATGCCACGGGCCAGGCCGTGCGCATGATTGGGGCCATGCAGGACATCACGCTGCGCAAACAGGCCGAAACCCAGCAGCGCCTGCTGGCCGAAAAGCTGATGAAGCAAAACGCGTACTTGCAGCAATGTGGCTACCTGATATCGCACAACCTGCGGGCCCCGCTGGCCAATGCCCTGGGCTTCACCGATTTGCTCGCCCGCGTCGATAAAGAATCGGAGGTCTTTGCTGACTGCCTCAAAAACCTGCGCATCAGCCTGCACCGGCTCGATGACGTGCTGACCGATGTCAATGCCATCCTGACTGTTCCGGACCAGCAGGAGGTTGATGCAACCGAGCCGGTAGCGTTGGCCGCCGTGTGCCAGCAGGCACTGGACCACGCGCAGCCCGAGCTGCAGGAGGCGGGTGCGCAGGTAGCTTGCCGGATTGCGGAGGACGTGCAGATTCCGGGCATTCATGCGTTTTTCCACAGCATTTTTGACAATCTGATTTCCAACGCCGTTAAGTACCGTGCGGTCACGCGGCCGCTAAAGATTGAGATTACGGCGACCACCGGCCTCCATCAGGACACCACCATTGTTTTTAGTGACAATGGCTCGGGTTTCGACCAGGAACAGGCCGGTGATGTATTCCAGCTCTACCGACGCTTGCAGGTAGACAAGCCCGGCCGTGGCATCGGGCTGTACCTGATAAAAAACCACGTTGAAGCCATGGGCGGGCAGATTACAGTGCAAAGCCAAGTGAACCAAGGCACCCAATTTATCCTTTATTTCAGCCCTCGTGCGGATGAAAACCTACCTGATTGACGACGATAACCTTGCTACTTACCTTACCGAACACCTGTTGCGAACGGAGGGATTTTCCAACACCATTTGCACGTTCCAGTCGGCCAAAGAAGCGTTGGAAAACATCGTAAATGAAAAGCAAGAGGCCGAGCCGCGCGTGGTATTTCTGGACTTGAACATGCCCGTGATGAACGGCTGGGAATTCCTGGACGCCTTGGCTCCCTACGAACAAGAACTGCGCGGCAACTGCCACATCTACATCCTCACGTCGTCGTTGGCGCTGGCCGATTTGGAAAAGTCGAAACGCTACAACCTGGTGGCGGGCCTGATTCACAAACCGCTGGACAGCGGGGAAATTCGCGCCATTCAGTCGCGGCTGGAAAATGATTTGGATGCGGGTGCGCAGGCTCTTTGATTGATGTTCAATTCAAGTAATTTTAATAAGTTTTGGGAAATACAAAAAGCCGCTTCCAGCAATGGAAGCGGCTTTTGTGTGGTGAAATAAGAGCTAAGAAAAGCTATTACAAGCCTTTGTCGCGGTTCAAATCCTCGGCTGGGGCGGCCCCAAGGAAGGGGTAGCGGTAGTCCGTCACGGGCACGAAGGTTTCCTTGATGGCGCGGGGCGACACCCAGCGCAGCAGGTTCAGGATGGAGCCGGCCTTGTCGTTGGTGCCGGAGGCACGGGCCCCACCGAAGGGCTGCTGGCCGACCACGGCACCGGTGGGCTTGTCGTTGATGTAGAAGTTGCCGGCGGCGTGCATCAGCTTCTTGGAGGCCAAGTCGATGGCGTACCGGTCCTGAGCGAAGATAGCCCCGGTGAGGGCGTAGGGCGAGGTTGAATCCACCAGTTCCAGGGTTTCCTCGAATTGGTCGGCATCGTAGACGTAGACGGTGACGACGGGACCGAACAGCTCGTCGCACATCGTGATGTATTTCGGGTCTTTGGCCACGATGACGGTGGGCTCGATAAAGTAGCCTTTCGACTTGTCGTAGCCGCCGCCGGCGATGATTTCGGCGTCGGGGTCGGCTTTGGCACCGTCGATATATTTGGCGAGCTTGTCGAAGGAAACTTCGCTGATAACGGCGTTGATAAAGTTCGAGAAGTCTTCCACATCGCCCATTTTGAAGGAGGCGAGGTCTTCCTTCACGTAGCCGAGGATTTCATCGGCCAGGTTGGAAGGCAGGTAGACACGCGAGGCGGCAGAGCATTTCTGGCCCTGGTACTCAAACGCGCCGCGCGAGATGCCCACGGCCACGGCTTTGGCGTGGGCCGAGCGGTGGGCCACGATGAAGTCCTTGCCGCCGGTTTCGCCCACAATGCGGGGGTAGGACTTGTAGCTGGCGATGTTCTGGCCGATTTCCTGCCAGATAGTTTGGAACACCTTGGTGGAGCCAGTGAAATGGATGCCGGCGAAGTCGCGGTGCTTGAAGATAACGTCGCCCACTACCGGACCGTCGGCGTAAATCAGGTTGATGACGCCAGCGGGCACGCCGGCTTCCTCGAACAGCTCCATCAGCACCTGGGCCGAGTATATTTGGGTATCGGCAGGCTTCCAGACCACCACGTTGCCCATCATGGCAGCGGAGGAGGGCAGGTTGGCGGCGATGGAGGTGAAGTTGAACGGCGTGAGGGCGAACACGAAGCCTTCGAGGGGGCGCTGCTCCAGGCGGTTCCACATGCCGGGCAGGCTCTCGGGCTGCTGCTCATACACCTGCCGCATGAAGTGCACGTTGAAGCGGAAAAAGTCAATCAGTTCGCAGGCAGCGTCGATTTCGGCCTGGAAGGCGTTTTTGCTTTGGGCCAGCATGGTGGCCGCGTTGATGCGGGCGCGGTAGGGGCCGGCCAGCAAATCGGCGGCTTTGAGAAAGATGGCGGCGCGATGCTCCCAGGGCAGCTCGGCCCAGGCGGTGCGGGCGGCCAGGGCGGCCTCGATGGCCTGCGTAACGTGCTGGCCCGTGCCGTAGTGGAAGTGGCCGAGGGTGCGCTGGTGGTCATGCGGCGGGCTCATGCGGCGCAGGTCGCCGGTGCGGACTTCCTGCCCGCCGATGTGCATGGGAATGTCCAGCTCCAGATTCTTCAGGCGCTTCAGTTCCTGCTGCAGCTCCAGCTTCTCTTTCGAGCCGGGCGCGTAGCCTTTGACGGGTTCGTTAATCGGGACGGGGACGTTGAAAAAGCCGGTGGCCATAGGCGAGAAGTGTTTTGAGTGGGCGTGGGGCAAAGGTAAGACGGCAATTTCACGCAGTGTCGCGCAGTGTGAAAAGCGCAGTGTTACGCGGTGTCGTTCTAAAATTTTTTGTTGAACGACACTGCGAGACACTGCGCTTTTCACACTGCGCGACACTGCGTGAAATGGATTTATAGCCGCCCCAACAGCTCGCGCACCTGCCGCGTAAGGTCCTCGCGGGAGCCGGTGTTGTGCAGAGTAGCGGCGAAGTGCGGGTAGTTGTTCATGGCAATTTCGCTGGGGTGGTTGTCGTCGCGGGTGCCGTCGCCGCGCTGCTGGAGCGGGTCGCCTTCCACGCGCAGCATGAGGCCGCCACGGGCCCGGATGGGGTCGGCCTCGTTGGGAAAGCGGATGTCGGGCACCAGCACGAAGGCATCGGGCGGGAGGGCGGCGAAGAAGGCATCGACCCACACCAATGGCTCCCATTCGCGCAGGGCCTGGCCCACCTGCTGGAGCATCTCGCCCCGCGTGCGGCGGAAGGTGGGCACGATTTCAGCCTTGCCTTTCTGGGAATAATACGGGGACACGGCCTCACCCGTGAGGGCGGCGCAGACTGACTTAATGGAGTCGCCGAAGGAACGAATTTGCCAGCGGCGCTGGGGCTGGAGCTCTTGTAGGATGCGGGCCACGGTGTCTTTGCCGCTGCCCCGGCGGCCCGAGAGGCCAATGAGGTGTACCATGGGGTAGGGGAAACAGTAGAACGTCATGCCGAGCGCAGCCGAGGCATCTCGCTCGCATCGTTCAACGATTGAGTTGCTGCTGCACGCGAGATGCCTCGGCTGCGCTCGGCATGACGTTCTTTTTTGGGGTATTACAAAAACGCCTTTAGCTCGCTCAGGCAGCTAATTTCGTGGGTAATTTCGTTGAAGTGCCGCCGCTTGGCGGGGTTGAAATACACCTGGTCGATACCCGCGTTGTAAGCGCCCAGCACGTCGCATTCCAGGTTGTCGCCAATCATCAGGCTTTCGGCGGCGGTGGCACCGGTGCGCTCCAGGGCGTGGGCGAACATGCGCGGGTCGGGCTTGAGGTGGCCGCTGTGCTCGGAGGTGATGATTTCCTCAAAGTAGTGGGTCAGGTTGGAGGAAGCGAGTTTGAGTCCTTGGATGTCGTTGAAGCCGTTGGTGATGAGGTGCAGGCGGTAGTTCGGCTTCAGGTAGTCGAGCACCTCGTGGGTGTAGGGAAATACCGCCGATTTCAGGGGTAAAATATCGGTGAACTCCTCCGAGATATTTTCTGGAATCTCCCCTTCCGGCACGCCCAGCTTCGTTAAGGTTCGGGTGAAGCGGGTTTCTCGCAGCTGCTTCTGGGTGATTTTATTGTTTTGGTACATGCGCCACAGCGCGTGGTTGATATCGCTGTACAAGCTGATGAACTGCGCCGCCGTGAAGGTCTTGTAACGGGCAAAATCGTACTGCTCGTAGAGGGTGTGCAGCGTTTCGTTGGCATTTTTCTCGAAGTCCCACAGCGTGTGGTCGAGGTCGAAAAAGAGGTGGCGGTATTTCATTATCGGAATCAGTTATTAGGTGCTCGTTGTCAGGGGGTAGGTTGGTTGGATTGCTGGCTGGGGCTAACAACTGACAACCCGTAACTGATAACTAAAATCCCAGGGAGCCGGCCAGGGCCATGCTCAGCACGCCCGCCAGCATAATGCCCTTGCACAACGTGCTGAGGTGATGGAAATGCCGCCGCCGGTCGGCCCGAATGAGTAGGCGCACCAGCTGGGCCATGGGCACCAGCACCAACAGCACCAGCCAGGTGCCCAGCGGCCAGTGCCCGCTCACAAACAGCCGCCCCGTGGCACCCACCGTGAGCAGCGCCAAGCAGGCCAGGAAAAACCCCGCCACCCACTTCGTGCGCGCCACTCCCCAGACAAGTGGGAGGGTGCGGCAGCCGTGCTGGGCATCGCCGCGCATGTCTTCCACGTCTTTCACCACCTCGCGCACCACCGTGAGCAGGAAGGCGGCCAGGGCGTAGGGCCACACCACGCTGTGGCTGTCGTGGCGCTCCAGCTGCAATTGTAGCTCAGGCAGCAGCACCAGCGTCGCCGTTAGGGTCGCAATGCTGATGTTGCCAACCAACGCAACGCGTTTAAATCGAGCCGAATAGCCCCAGAGAAACAGCGCCGTGCCCAGCGTTACCAAGCCCAGCACCGGGTGCAGCCAGCCGGCCAGGAGCACGCCCGCGCTGCTCATCAGCACGTGGGCCAGCATGGCCTTGCGCCGCCGCACCACCCGGCCAATCACCAGCCGGTCGGGCCGGTTGATGGCGTCTATTTTAACGTCGTAGTAATCGTTGATGATGTAGCCAGCCGCCGCTACCAGCAGGGCCGCCAGCACCAGCAACCCGAAGCGCGGGGCCAGCAGCGACTGGCGCAGGGGCGCGTGGGGCAGCAGCAAGCCGGCCCGCACCAACGCCAGGCACAGCAGCATAATCAGCAGGTTGGGCCAGCGCACCAGCGTGGGCAACGCCGTGCGCAGCCGCTCCGGGAAAACGGGCGGCAGGGCGGCGTCGGGCAGCTTGGGCGGGAGCGGATTCATGGGGGCGCACGAGGGGCCGTGCAAAGGTCGGCGAAAGAGCCGGGGTAGGCGGGCTGCCCCGGCGGTGGCAGGCAATAAAAAAGCTTCTCCGTTGCGGGAGAAGCTTTTAGCGGGTTTCCCCAAAGCCACTGGCATGGGAAACAGCTCAGATTTTGCGAACGTTCACGGCATTGATACCCTTGCGGCCTTCCTGCGTTTCGAACTCCACCCGGTCATTTTGTTGCACCGTAGCCCCATTAAGGCCCGTTACGTGTACGAAAAAATCTTCTTTCGTTTGGTCGTCGGTTACGAAGCCATAGCCCTTGGCTTCGTTGAAAAATTTAATGATGCCGGTTTTCATGCAAAAAACAAAAATGGAAAGATGGATATCCGCCCGGGTAAAGGCTGCGGGAAGGCCTGAAATAGCAGTTCATCAGCCACTTCATGCCCGCTTACGCGGGAATCCAACACGGGGTTGGCTTCCGGCCGTTGGGCAGGAGGCCCCACCTCGTCCGTTATTGGTTATCGCGCCACTCGTACACCCACTTGGCCTGAATTTGCTCCAAGTGGCCTTCGGTGGCTTGCTCGCGGGTGCCGTCGAAGTTGGGCAGGGTCAGCACCCACTCAATCAAATCGGTGAAACGGATGCGGTAGATTTTGGCTTCGGGGTAGTCGTTGCCAAACTTCTCGTAGAGTGCCATCGCAACGTCCTCGTGGTCGGCCCAGTGAATGGGCGGCTCAAAATGGGCCATATTTTAATTAATTATGAGTTTTGAATTATGAGTTGAGAAAGAGAAGAATGAGTTGTTGGCAAAAGCGTTAGGCTGATGATGGATTGCGTCGGTCGGCAATTCATAACTCATAATTCAAAACTCACAATTCCCAAATTAGTGTCCCAGGAAGTGCTGGGGCGGCACGGTCACGACCAGCTGCATGTCCTTGTCTACCACGCACTGGCAGGCCAGGCGGGAGTTGATGCGCGGGTTTTCGGCACGGTCGATGAAGTCCTCTTCCTTGTCGCTGATTTCGGGCAGCTCATCGCCGCCCGAGTTGATGTAGACGTGACAGGTGCTGCAGCCGCACACACCGCCGCAGTTGTGCTGGAGCTGAATGCCGTTGTTGAGCGCCACGTCGAGCACCGACTCGCCGGGGGCCGCCACGTGGGTTTGGGCCGGCTGGCCGTCGCTGAGCTGAAAGGTGATAGTGGTGGCAGGAACAGACAAAACGAAAAACGAAAAAGGCGAGAAAACACGGCATTTGCCGCCGCAAAGGTACTCGGCGCAGCCCCGGCATCAAAGCTGGGCCTGGATGCTGGCCGTGAGCTGGCGGTAGAGGGCCAGCCAGGCCGGGTGCGCCGCCAGCGCCGCCTGGTGGGCGGCCAGGGTGGGGGCATCGCAGCGCACGGCCGGGCCGGTTTGCACCGCGAAGGGCGAATTAGCCAAGGCTTTGTCCACCGTTTCACGCACCAGCGGGGCCAGTAATTCCGGCGGCAGCGCGGCTTCGGCCAGCAAAGCATCAGCAATTCCCAACAGGTGGTTGGTGAAATTGTTGGCAAATACGGCTGCTACGTGCAGCTTGAGGCGCTGGGCCGAATCGAGGGGCAGGACCTGCTGGCTGAGGCTGCCGGCCAGGGCCAGCAAGGTGGCTTCGCCCGCGGCATCGGCCGCTTCGATGCACAGGGGCACCGTGGGCCAGTCGATGGCCCGGCCTGGACTAAAGGTTTGCAGGGGGTAGAAGACGCCGCCCCGCACGGCCGGTTGGGCCGCAAAAACGGCCAGCGGCAACGCCCCAGCTAGGTGGGCCACCAGCGCTCCGGCGGGCCAGGCTACGGCGGCCAGCAGGGGGGGCACAGCGGCATCGGGCACGGCCAGCAGGTACGCATCGGCCGGGGGTGGGGGGGCGGCAAGGGTTGTGAGGGCCTGCGTGCCGGGCAGATGGGCAGCCAGCGCGGTCGCCGCAGCGGCATTACGGCTCCACACAAAAGGCACGTGGTGGCCGGCCGCTACCAGCGCTGGCCCCAAATGGCTGGCCACGCGGCCGGTGCCGAATAATCCAATGTGCATAATTTCAGGTTAATAAAGTAGGTGCAGCGCGAATGGAAGCCCGGAAAAGCGGCACGGTTGAGTGGGCCAGCTGGTGGGGTATCGGATTGGTTGCGGAGCAGTAGGGCGTAAGATGGGTGCCGACTTCCGGTTTATGCAAAAAAATTAGCAACTTATAGTATCAAAGCTACTTCCCGACCCACGCGCGTGGCGTGTAACTATCCATCGTACTGGAAATAGGCTTTGTTATCCCTGCTTATTCACCTGCTTTACGCTCTGTTTTTATGACTCACCAGTACAATAGCCTCGGGCTGGCCGTGGGGCTGCGGCGCTTGGCCCTGGCCGCGCTGCTCGCCGGCGGCACCGCCGCCGGTGCGCAAGCGCAGGCGCTCAATTACCCGCTGGCCAACGTGCAGAACGTGGCCGGCACCTATACCGACCTGGGTGCCAGTGGTACGGTCATCGCCACGGCGAACACCGACGATGCTAACTCGGCTGAACAACTCATCGGGTTCAACTTTTCCTATAATGGGCTGACCGTGGACCGGTTCATTTTGAACACGAACGGGTTTATCAAGCTGGGCTCGGCCGGGCTGACGCCCACCGCGGCCAATGTATACACGGCTACGGCGCAGTCAAACAGCGGGGGTGCCTTACTCGCCGTGAATACGGCCAACGTGAACCTGTTGTCACCCTTCAATTTTGATTTGACAGCGGGGACCAGCCCCGCCGAGTACCGTGTGGCTACCACCGGCACGGCCGGCAGCCGGGTGTGCACCATTCAGTGGAAAAACGTGGCCGATAAGCCCATTCCGGGCACCGCGGGGTCTGCCAACGTTCCTACGCAGTACGACAACCTGTCGTTCCAGGTGAAAATTTACGAGACCAACGGCATCGTAGAATTTATCTACGGACCAGTGGTGCCGGCCGCGCCTGCCAACAACGATTTCAAGTACGTGCAGGTAGGTATCAAAGGCTCCGGCAACGGGGCTACCCAGGTGCTACGGATATTCAAAGGGTCGATGACGGCCTGGAGCGCGGCCGCCACCGCGGCGGGTCCGGTTACCGTTGGGGCCACGGGCGCTTTCAACATCCGTCAGGCCGTGACGCCGGACAACGGCCGCACGTTCCGCTTCGTGCCCACGCTGCCCAACGATGCCGGCGTTGCCCAGCTCTACACCATCACCCAGCTGCCGGTGCCCGGTGCCGCCGCCCACACGGTGCGCGCCGTGGTGCGCAACAACGGCACCAATGCCCTGGCCAATCTGAACGTGGTCCTGAACGTGACGGGTGCCAACACCTTCAGCAACACGCAGACCATCGCATCGTTGGCCGTGGGGGCCACTGCTACGGTCACGTTTGCGCCCTACACCCCCACTGCCCAGGGCACGAATACGGTCACCGTATCCTTGCCGAATGACGACAATCCCTTCAATAACGCGCAATCGGAAGCCCAACTGGTGAACCGCACGACCTTCTCGTACAGTACGATTGGGGCTGGTGCTACTGGCGCTACCGGCTTCCGGGAAGACACGGAGCTTGGCTTCGCAGCTAAATACACCCTCGGGTCGGCCAGCTCGATTACGGGGGTGCGCGCCTTTGTTTTTGATGCCACGCCGGTGGCGGGCACGCAGAAGTCGACCGTGGGCCAAACCCTCTACGGGGTGGTGGTAGACCCCACGAGCGGAGCGATTTTGGGCCGCTCGCCCAACTTTGTGGTGGCGGCTTCCGACGCCAATGCCTACCACACCTTCGTGCTCACGACCCCGGTGGCCGCGCCCGCCGGTGATATTTTGGTAGGTATGGTGCAGGTTTCGCCGAACGCCGGCACGGGGGAGTCGTTCTTTCCAATGGGCACGCAAACGGAAAGCCCTACTCGTCCCGGCACTTTCTACCAGATTGACCCCGTAACGATTGGGGCACCGCTTGATGTTGCGGGCGGTACCACTCCGGGTACGAGCCGCTACATGCTCGATGCCATTGTTGCGGCTCCCACCACTTGCGCGGCTCCTACAGCCGTAACCGTAACGGGCACCGCCACCACCGCTTCGGTGGCCTTCACCGGCCCGGCCAACGGTACCGGCTATCAACTGGTGTACGGTGCCACGGGCTTCAACCCGGCCAGCGCGGGCACTACCACGCCTTCGTTTGCCACTGGCCCCGGCGCGGTCACGGGCCTCACGCCCGCTACGTGCTACGATTTTTACGTGCGCAGTCTCTGCGGTGCCACCGACCAAAGCATCCTGGCCGGCCCGTTCAACTTCTGCACGCCGTGCGTTGTGCCCACCGTTTCGGCCTTTCCCTATACCCAAAACTTCGACGCGCTGAGCCTTGGCCAGGCTCTGCCCTGCGGCATCACCGTGACCGACAGCAACAACGACGGCTACACGTGGCGCGCCCGCAACGCGGTGGCCACCGTGCCTGGCTCGACCAACGTGGCCCGCTCGGCCCCCAATGCCATGGTGTATGCCTACAACGATGCCGACGTGACCGTGGGCGCCAACGACTGGTTCTTCACCCCGGTCCTGACGCTGAGCGCCACGCAGCGCTACCGCCTGTCGTTCTACTACCGGGTAGCCAGCGGCGGTTTCGCCGAGCGCCTGGAAGTGAAATACGGCGCTGCTGCCACGCCCGCTGGCCAAACCATTGCGCTGTTTACCAACGCCAACATCACCAGCGCGGCTTACCTGCTGGCTAGCCTAGCCACCACGCCGGCCGTGGCCGACATCACGCCCGCGGCTGGCAACTTCTTTGTGGGCTTCCACGCCATCAGCCTGGGCAACCAAGGCTTTCTGGCCGTGGACGACGTGGTGATTTCGGCTGGTCCGCTGGCTACGTCCGAAGTCCTGAAGCGCGCCGTGGGCATATTCCCGAACCCTTCTGCTTCCGGCGTATTTAACGTAGAAATTCACGGTGCCAACGCCAAGCAAGCCTTGGCTGTGGAAGTAACCAACATGCTCGGCCAGCGCGTGTACACGGGCACCGCCAAGGACAACTTCCGCAGCGAAGTAAACCTGTCAACGCTCGCCGCCGGCATCTATAATATCAAGGTGCGCAATGGTGAAGAATACACCATGCAGCAGATTTCGATTGTGAAATAAGCTTCAGCGTAGCTTTTTTGGCAACAGGGCCGCCCGATTGGGCGGCCCTGTTTGCTTGGGCTTTGGCATGTGGGGGAGGTTTGGTGTTTAGAGCAGGCTTCAAGTTGGTGCATAGGGTGTAGCGACGCGGCCCTTCGCGTCTCCTCGCGTGCGAATCGGTCAACGAGGAGACGCGAAGGGTCGCGTCGCTACATCCGCCCGGTTTTCGCAATCCACTTTACGACGGGTATACTTTCGCATGACTACCTATCTTCTGCGGAGCTACCACACAATAAAAAAACCGCCCCAAATGCTGGAGCGGCTTTCTTGCCAAGGTTAAATGATTGCCAAAAGCTAGCCTACGGGCTGCGGACGAATCGCCCGGCCAGTGGGCTCGGTCAGGGTTTCCGGGGTGGGGCCGGCCAGTACGCCTTTGCCGCCGCGCTGCCGCACGCTCAAGCCGAAGCCCAGCGCCATGAGCAGGGTGCCGCTCCACAACAGGTTGATGAAGGGCTTTTCCATGGCCTTGAGGATAACGTAGTCCTTTTGGGTGGTGCTCACGCCGAAGGTGAACTTGCCCGCTACCGGGTCGATGGCGTTGAGGCTGAGGCGCACGCCGAGGTCTTCCACCTCGTCGGGCACGCGGCCCACCATGCGGTTGCGCACCACAAACACGGGGTGGGCGTGGTACTGGCGCTGCTCGCCCGAGACAATCATATCGGCTTGCAGGGCAAGGTCGCCTTTCTTGAGGTTGAGGCCGGCCGTTTCGTGGGCCGGCTCAATGGCCCGGAACACGGCAAAATAGTCGTTCAGGAAAATGGTGTCGCCCACGGCCAGCACGTGTTCCTTGGCTTCGCTCCAGGGCTTTTCCTTGCGCGGGTCGAGCACGGAACTGATGTGCGAATAGATGTCGTGGCCCCAGAATTTCTTGACGGCGGGCGAGGCCAGGAGGCCGCCCATCTCTTCGTTTACCTGGGCGCGGGGGTAAAGCGTGAACTGCTCGCCCGATTTCTGGTCCTTGTAGTTGATGCGGTAATAGGTGTTTTCGGGCAGGATGTTCACCGTGTCGCCGGTCTTGTAGTACGTCTTGCCATCAACCGCAATGGGCGCGCGGGCCAGGGCCTTGTAGTCGTCGTCGGTGCGGAAAAGGAACTGCTTGTCGACGTAGCCGGGCACGCCCGGCACCTCCAGGTACTGGCCGGTGTAGGTGAGCTGGTAGCCGTGCATGGGCGTGTTCTCATTGCGCCACAGCAGCACATTGTCCCGGTTCAGGTCTTCGGTGAATTCCCGCGAGTAGAGCAGGCCCGACACGTTGCGCGAAATGATGCTGGAGTACCCCGAAGAAGCCAGAATGCCCAGCAGCATCAGCGCAATGCCCAGGTGAGCCACCGCCCCGCCCGAAAGGCGCACCCCGCGCCGCAGCAGGTTGAAGATGGTGCCAAAGTTGGCCAGCACCCCGAACAGCCCTGCCAGCGTTAGCACCAGGTAAGCTGGCGAAATGGTGAGGCCGTTGTAGCGCACCAGCAGCACCACCAGGGCCGTGCCCAGCAGGGCAAGCAGCGTGGGGGCCGTCAGGGAGTTGATGAGGGTCGTTTTGTCGTTGCGCTGCCACCACATAATTTGGGCAATGCCGGAGAGCAGGGCCACGCCCACGCCCATCCAGAGCTGCAGCTTGGAGTAGTGGGCTATCTGGTCGGCGGGCAGGGCCACGTTGGTTTTGATGCCCAGCAGGCCCATGAACGAATTATAGACCGGAATACTGGTCGTGAACAAGACCTGGAACGCGCCCAGGCACAGTACAGTAGCGCCCACAAAAACCCACAGCTCGGGGTTGTAGGCCGTCAGCTCTTTCTCGGAAATCGGAATTTCCTTCCAGCGGACTACCAGCAGCGCCACGGCCAGTACGGTGAAGGCCGCCAGGTAAATAAACAGCTGGCCCGACAGGCCCAAATCCGTGAACGAGTGCACCGACGCATTGCCCAGCACCCCGCTACGGGTGAGGAAGGTGGCGTACAAAATCAACACAAACGTGGCAATGACCAGCGCAAAGGCCGTGCGCAGGCCCGTGCGGCGCTTTTGCCAGAGCACCATGCCATGCAGCGAGGCCACCAGCACCAGCCAGGGAATGTACACGGCGTTTTCGACCGGGTCCCAGTTCCAATAGCCGCCGAAGTTCAGGGTCTCGTAGGCCCAGTAGGCCCCCATTACTACGCCCACGCCCAGCACACCACCGCCGATGAGCGTCCAGGGCAGGGCGGGCTTTACCCAGGCCGTCAGCTCGCGCTTCCAGAGGCCGGCAATGGCGAAGGCGAAGGGCACCAGGGTGAGCGCGAAGCCCAGGAACAGCGTGGGCGGGTGAATGACCATCCAGTAGTTCTGAAGCAGGGCGTTGAGGCCGGTACCGTCCTTGGGCACGAAGTTGGGGTTCATCTTCCACACCGGTAGGTCGGTGAGGAACTCACGCAACAGGATGAAAGGGGAGGAACCCACCTTCACGCCGCCCATCACCACGCCCAAAATCATGCTCACCAAAAACAGCTGCACGCCGCTGAACACGGCCATCACCGGGGCTTCCCACTTGCGGTTGAAGCGCATGATGCAGAACCCCAGCACTACTTGCCAGAATATCCAGAGCAAAAACGAGCCTTCCTGACCTTCCCAGAAACAGGAAATCATGTACTGCACCGGCAGGTGATTGGAGCTGTGGCTCCAGGCGTAATAATATTCGTAGCGGTGCGCGTGAATAATGTTGAACAGGCACACAATGACCGAAACAACAGCCGCCCCGTGCACAATAAACGCCCCGCGCGCAATGCGCAGCCAGCTGGCATCTTCCTCGCCCAGCGCCCGGCCCCGCGAGGCCTGGAAATAGCTATACGCTGCCACCAGCGCCGCCGCGAAGGCCAAAATGACGCTCAGGTGGCCTATTTGTCCAATTAACAAGTTCATAAACAGAGAATATCGAGCAAATTTACGGCCGCGCCGCCGAAGCCGGTAGACCTAATAACAAACAGTCGGTGAAAAAGTCGCTTCGCAACGGGTGACAAATGATTTCGCTAGCAACTTTTTACACTTGCCCATCAGGCGCTTATCCGCACCGTTGCGCTGCCCGGTGCAACTGGTGGTGCAGGGAATAGTAATTCCTTCCGGTATTAGCTTGCGGCGGTTCTCAATGCTATCGTTGGCTACCTGATACCTGAACGACAGTCGAGGAAACAATGGTAACGGCAAGCAGCAACAAAGACAGCACCCGGTTTCCGAAGCGAATTATCGTTTCAGAAACCGGGTGCTGTCTTTGTTGCGAGTTGCTGGCCAACTACTAGTTTAGTTAACCGAGGCGGTGGCACCTTTCAAATCCTTCTTCACGTACTTGCTGGGGCACTTCAGCAAGATATTATCGGCCATGAAATACTGGCCTTTCATGCAGCCGGTGATGACGACCTGCTCGGAAGCATCGAAATCCTGGGGCTTGGGGTTGTTGTAAATCACGCGCTGGGCCACCCGGTTGGTATCCACGAGGGTGAAGGCGAAGTAGTTGGGGTCCGTCAGGGGGTCGTATTCGAGGCCCATGGGTTGCTTGGCCGCATCGCGGGGCAGCTTGCCCACCACATGCACCTTGGTGGCATTGCCTTCGGCGGCTCGGGCCCGGGCCTCCCCAAAGCCGACGTACACGCTGGCATCGGCGGTAGTGCTGAGGATGATGGCGGCGGCCACCGCAATAATGGCCATGATGAAAATATGCGACTTCTTCATATCACGGGGGGTGAGTTGGATGAACCGACCAGCACGACTTGTGCGCGGGCTCATTCAGGATAGTAACAGTTTATGAGCGGGTTGGGTGCCCGGCTAATTTTTTATTTCTCGCTCCAGCTTGCTCACCTTGCGGTCGAGCGAGATGAGGTAGAACAGCAGGCCGGCCACGATGATGACCACCGCTGCCACCACCACGTATATTTTACCGCTCTGGTAGAGGCCATCAGCCATTTGCGGGGCGTCGGAGCTGGGGGCTTGGGCCAGGGCGGTGGTGGTGAACAACACGAATTGCAACAGGCACAGCAGGCCGGCCACGTGGGCCAAGAGGTTATTTTTCATCGAGTTTCAATTGCAGGAAGGCCAGCCGGCTGCTTACCTGGGTCATCCAGAAGGCAAAAAGAATCCAGCCGATAACGGCGGGGTAGAACACCATGCGCATGGTGCTGTCGAGGTCGTATTTGTTGAAGCCGGGGTTGCCGGTTTGGCCGGGGTGCAGGCTGTTGCCCGAGATGCGGGGCAAGATGAACAGCAGCGGAATGGCCGCTGCAAACGCAAAAACGTTGTAGATGGCCGATACCCGGGCCCGCTGCTGCTCGTCGCGGAACGAGCCGCGCAGCACCAGATAAGCTCCGTAGATTAGCAAGGCCACGGCCGCGGCGTTCAGGCGCGGGTCGGGCGTCCACCAGGCACCCCAGGTGTACTTGGCCCACAGGCTGCCCGTGGCCAGGCCCAGAATGCCCAGCACAATACCACTCTTGGCCGCTTCGTGGCTCAGAATATCGAGCCGGGATGAGGGGTTGCGCAGGTATTGCATGGACCGGAACACCGACACGCCCAGAATGACCATCATGGCAAACCACATGGGCACGTGAAAATACAGGTTGCGAATGCTCTCATTCACGATGGCCAAGCGCGGCACCGGTAGCAGGAAACCCGCCACCGCCGTGTAGAGCAATAAAATGATTGTCAGGATTTTCCACCAGGCTAGTCTGGTGCCTGGTGCCTGGTGCCTGGTGCTCGGCATTGGGGACTCAATGCTTGCAGATGCGGATGAAATCATATCAGTATAACAATCAAATTAGCGAACCGATTTTTGCAAAAGGCGAAGCATCAGGGATTAACAGCCAGGCATCAAAACTCAACCCCTCCACAAATAAGGAAACAATACATAAGACACGGCACCGACCAGCATGTTTAGCGCCAGCAGCGTAAGCAGCGACTGCTGACTCACGCTGCGGTCAAGGCCGTCGAGCGCATTCTTGCTCACTTTAATGAGCAGCAGCAGCATGGGCACCATTAGCGGGAAGCCGAGCACGGCCATGAGCGTGGCCCCGTTGCCGCCTGCCTTGGCCGCAATGCCCGACACCAGCGTGAGCGTGGTGGCAAAGCCAACGGCCCCCAGCAGCAAATTGGCGATGAATAAAGGCGCATCCTGGATGGGATTGCCAAGAAAAACCGTGTAGAGAAACAAGCCCAGCAACGCCACCGCCGTAAGAAGCAGTGCATTGTAGAGCATTTTGGCCAGGATAATGGCCTGGGGCCGCACCAGCGTGTAGTAGTAAAGGCGCTGGCCAGGGCTCTCCTGCATAAAGCCTTTTGCTACGGCATTGATGGCGGCAAAGAGCAGGATGACCCACAGCAGGGCGTTCCAGGCCGGCGGCGGCGGCGTGCCGCCGCGCAGGCTAAAACTCAGAAAGCACACGAATACCGTGCTGCCCACGTACAGCAACAGCCCCCCCAAGGCGGCGCGCTGCCGCCATTCCAAGCGGAAGTCTTTTGCTAGCAGGGTGGAAATTTCGCGGAACAGCGGCACGGGCACGAAGGGTGTTTCAGGCCGCAAAGATAGACCGCAGATTAGGCAGATTTAATGGATTAGGCAGATTCCCAGTACTTGCCCAGTCCCCCGTAGTGGGTTTCTTCCAACATGTACAGTGGGATTGAGCAGGATTTGGAAATCTGCGTAATCCCAAAAATCCGCCCAATCTGCGGTCATAATCCGTGGTTAAAAGTCGTAGCCCAGGGTGAAGTAGAATTTTGGGCCCTTGGTTACGTAGTCTTCCTGGCCCCAGGCCACGTCTGCTTTGCCGTAGAAACCCAGGAGCGTGGTGCGGGCCCCCACGCCGTAGCCGATGAGGAAGGGATTGCGGAAGTTGACCACCGTGGCGGAAAACAGGTTGCCATTGCCGGGCTTGATTTGCGTGTTGGTGGAGTTGTTGGTGCTGAACGGGTTAGAGCCCGAATACGCGGTGCCGGCATCGGCAAAACCGGTGAGCTGCAAGTTGCGGAAGAAGCCCGAGTAGATGGGCCGGTGTGCGAAATACTGCACAATGGGAATGCGCAATTCACTGTTAAACAGCACGTAGCGGGGGCCGCTGCGGGCACTGTAGTCGAAACCGCGCAGGTTGGTTACGAACTCCTGGTTGAAAATCTGGTCGGGGGCGGTGTAGCCTTTCAGGAACCGATTGTCGGCGTAGCCGGCGTTCAACCAGTCGTCCATGCCGCCGAGGCGGAATACCTGCGCGCGCGGGCCAAAAAACTGCCCATAGCTGGCCCGGTTGGCCCACACAATGGACCGGCTGATTTTCTGGTAGTGGCGTAGGTCGATGACGAACTTGCCGAAGTTCATGTTTTTGTCCGCCAAATTATTCAAGCTCATGACACTGGCCTTCAGGCGGGTACCCGTGAACATGTTGACGCCCGCAGCCACGCTGTTATCAAACACCAGCTCGCCGTTGTAGCCGAGGTAGTTGAAGCTCTGGTCGGTTTCGGTCGAGACATTGCCCAGTTGCGTGCGGGAAATAGTAACGAAGCGCGGGCCACCGCGCACACTCAGGTTGTGCGTGAGGGGATACGCAATATTGGGCGCTATTTCGTGGCGGCCGTAGCGGTAGCGGTTTTCAATATCGAGGAAGTACGCCTGCTTTTGGTAGGCAATGCTCCAGTCGTAGCGGTGCGTGAGGTTGGTGTACGACACCCGAATATTGCTGGTGCGCAGGTCAAACAAGCCAAACAGGCTGGCGTCGATGCGCTGGTTTTCCAGTACATCGGTCAGCGCGGCCCTGAACTGCAGGCCCAGTCCCAGCAGCGGGTCCATGTACAGCGCCGTCGATACGTTGTCGGCCATGAAGCGCGTGTCGTAGCGGTAGGGGCCGGTGAGGGCCGGGGTAGTGGCCTGCGCCGCGGTGCCCGTGGCCGCCGAGGCAGCGGTGCGGCGGCGCTTGGCGGCAGTGGCCTGCACGGGCTCATCTTCTTCAAACTGGTAGTCGCTGGTGTTCACGGCGGCGTTGGCCTTGCGGCGCTCGCGGCGGGTGGCCAGGGTCGACGTTGCCGAATCGGTGGGGGCCACTACAACGGGCGCGGGGGCAGGCTTAGGGGCCACGGCCGCCCGGGGGGCCACCGACCGGTCTTCCAGCGTTTGCTGGCGGGCGGTTTTGGTGAGCGGCAGGGCGGTGGGCAGCGGGTAGGTGGGGTACACGTAAAGCAGGTCGCGGGCCTGGGCCGGGGCCACAAACACCAGCGCCGAGGTGGCCGGGTTGTAGTCGAAATCCTGGGTGTTGGGCAGCCAGTTGCTAACCAGCGTTTGCTGCTTGGTCGTTAGAGAGTACCGGTAGAGGGCACGCACGCCGCTTTCCTCGCCGAGGTACATAATCTCGTCGTCGGACAGGGCGCGGGGCCGGGTTTCGTTCGAGATGGTGCTCACCAGCGTTTCCACGGGCAGGGCGCGGCCGTCGAGGTGGTAGGCAAACAGGTCGTAGTTGTTCACCACGTTCTGGAACGAGGCCGGCCGGGCGCGGCCCAGCGAATCGAGGTAGCGGTTCGAGCTGAAAACCAGGCTTTGCCCACTGGGCAGAAATACCGGCTGCACGTCGTCGAACAAGTCGTTGGTAAGCTGCTCGACTTTGCGGCTGCCGGCGCGCAGGATAAACAAGTCGTTCTGCCCGTTGCGCACGGCGCTAAACACCAATGCTTTGCCATCGGGTGAATAGCTCATGCTCAGCACCTGCTCGAAGCCCGAGAACACCGACTCGGGCCGCGACAACCGAATGGCCTCCCGCACCCGCGCTACCAGCCCACGGCCGCCGGCATCGTAGAGGTGCAGGTCCATTTCGCCGTGGCGCATCTCGGCCACGGCCACCTGGCTGTTGCCGCGCCAGGCCACCAGGGGCAGGTGGTTTTCTACCTGCTGGTCGGGGGTTTTGTAGCCGCCCCGGCGCAAAATGCGGCGGTGCTTGCCATCGCGGTCCACCACCATCACGCGGTAGCGGCCGCCCTCGTTCTGGGCATAGGCGACCAGCTGGCCATTGGGGCTGATAACGGGCTGCGAAAACACGTCGGCGTGGCGGTTGCGGCCGCCCAGCCGGAATTTCTTGTCCGGCTCTACCAGCGAGGCCACTGGCTGGCCGTTCTGCTCCCGGTAATAAGTGAGCCAGTCTCTGAGAAACACCTTAAACGGCACGTTCAGCGACGAGCTG
>JBBQSQ010000049.1:0-24466 GCA_038213745.1 Cytophagales bacterium | reverse complement strand
CAGCTACGACATGCTGGAAGACGTGGCCTCGGCTGCCAAGCAGGTGAAGCAGAAACTGACCGCCAAATCGGTAACGCCCGGCAAGTACGACCTCGTGCTCGACCCGCACCACCTGGGCCTCACCATCCACGAAAGCGTGGGCCACCCGCTGGAGCTGGACCGCGTGCTGGGCTACGAAGCCAACTACGCCGGCACCAGCTTCGCCACCCTGGAGTGGAAGGCCAAGGGCTTGCCCTACGGCTCAAAAGTGGTGAACATTGTAGCCGACAAAACCCAGCCCAATACCCTGGGCGCGGTAGGCTACGACGACGAAGGCGTGAAAACCAAGCGCTGGGACCTCATCAAGGAAGGCCAGCTGGTGGACTATGAGAAAATTCGGGACCAGGCGCATATGGTGGGCCAGAAGGAGTCGGACGGCTGCTGCTACTCGCAGTCGTGGGCCAATGTGCAGTTACAGCGCATGCCCAACGTGAGCCTCCAACCCGGCAAAACCAAAATGAGCGTCGACGAGCTGGTGAGCAAAGTTGACAAGGGCATTTACATCGCCGGCAACGGCTCGTTCTCCATCGACCAGCAACGCTTCAACTTCCAGTTTGGCGGGCAGGTGTTCTACGCCATCGAGAAAGGGAAAATCACCGAAATGCTGGAGGACGTGGCATACCAGGCCAACACCCAGGAATTCTGGAACAGCTGCGCCGGCTCGTGCGACGAGAGCGACTTCCGCTTCTTCGGCGCTTTTAATGACGGCAAGGGCCAGCCCAGCCAGAGCTCGGCAGTAAGCCACGGGTCGGCCACGACGCGGTTCAATGGCGTGAACGTGATTAATACGGCGCGGAAAATCGGGTAATGGTTCACCTCACCCCCGGCCCCTCTCCCCAGGAGAGGGGAGCCTAACGATTCCATTAGGAGCATAACCGGTGCCCCCTCTCCTAAGGAGAGGGGGTCAGGGGGTGAGGTGAGCCGGCAGAATATCCACTACTAAACAACTGAAAATCATGGCCATTCTCTCCAAAGACGAAGCCCAAACGATACTAAAAAAGGTCCTCAGCTTCAGCACCGCCGATGAGTGCGATGCCACGCTCAATGGCAACACCGGCGGCAACGTGCGCTCGGCGCGCAACTCCATCAGCACGGCCGGCGCGAATGAAAACGTGTCGCTGGCCGTGGAAAGCCGCTTTGGCAAGCGTGCCGGCACCGCCACCTGCAACGAGTTCGACGAAGTTACCCTGCGCCGCTGCGTGCAGCGGGCCGAGGAAATTGCGCGCCTCGCGCCGGAGTCGCCGGAGTACATGCCGCTGCTCGGGGCCCAGCAATACCTGGATGGCAGCCGCTCCTTCGTGGCCGCCACGGCCGCCATCGACCCAGACTACCGCGCCCGGCAGATTGGGGCTAGCATGGCGCTCTGCGACCAGAAGAAACTTAGCTCGGCGGCCTTCCTAGACGACTCGGTGGGCTTCGTGGCCAAGCGCAATTCCAAAGGGCTGGAGGCTTACCAGCAGGTGTCCAACATCACGTTTTCGGTGACGGTGCGCACGCCGGATGGTACCGGCTCGGGCTACGCCTCGGGCGATTACGTGGACGCCAGTAAGATGGACGCCGCGCGCTTCACAAAAATCGCGGCCGATAAAGCGGCCTCGTCGATGAAGGCGCGGGCCATTGAACCCGGCAAATACACCGTGATTCTGGAGCCCAACGCGCTGCTTTCCAACGTGGACACGTCGCTCATCGGGGCGCTCATGCAAAGCCTCGACGCCCGCAACGCCGACGAGGGCCGCAGCTTTCTCAGCAAGAAGGGTGGCGGCAACCGCAAGGGCGAAAAGCTGTTCGATGAGCGGGTGACCATCTACTCCGACCCGCTGAACCCGGAAATCAGCGACCTTACTTTCAGTGGCGACGGACGGCCGCAGCAGCGCACCACCTGGATTGACAAGGGCGTGGTAAAGAACCTCTACTCCTCGCGCTTCTGGGCCCAGAAAGCCGGCATCCCCGACCTGCCCCGGCCCAATGGCTGGATTATGGAGGGCGGCACGCAAAGCACCGCCGACCTCATCAAGGGCACCGCCAAAGGAATCCTGGTGACGCGCCTGTGGTACATTCGCCCCGTCGACCCGCAAACGCTGCTCTTCACCGGCCTCACCCGCGACGGCACGTTCTACATTGAAAACGGCCAAATCAAGTTTCCGGTGAAGAACTTCCGCTTCAACGAAAGCCCGGTTATCATGCTCAACAACCTGGAAGCCATCGGCAAGCCGGTGCGGCTGAACGGCAACCTGGTGCCGCCGCTCAAAATCCGGGACTTCACGTTCACGAGCTTGTCGGACGCGGTGTAAGCCGTACCGTGGACTCTGCGAGTCCGCGCGTGGCTGATTTCCCGAGCAGCTGCACAAGTAGGGTTTTAAAAGCCATCCGTCTGCCCAGACGGGTGGCTTTTTTGGTTGCTGGCGAGCCCCAGGCAACCTGCAGCCTACCAGCGGCATTTACGTGCTTGGCCGCAGGCATTCCTCGCCTATATTGCGATATCATCTCCTACTTTCTGCAATGAAGTTTTTCCTGATTGCCGGCCTGCTCCTGGCCATTGCCATCCGCCCCGCCGCGGCGCAATCGCGGCTAACGGGCAAGGTGCTGGATACCAGCACCGGCCAGCCCGTGCCCTACGCCAGTATTGCAGTGTTGAACACTACCAGCGGCACTACCAGCAACGCCGATGGCGAATTTGAGTTGATGGCCACGCTGCCGGGCAAGCTGGTCGTTTCGGAGCTGGGACACCAGCGCGATACGGTAGCCGTAGCGGCCGCTACTCCGCTACTGCTGATACGGTTGCAGCCGGCCTCGGTGCTGCTGCCCGAAGTGCAGGTGGGCAGCTACCTCGGCGACCTTATTGCACAGGCTTACCGGCAGATGCGCAGCACCCATGACCGCACGATGTACGGCCAAGCCTTCTACCGCCAGGTTACTCGCATCGGCGGCGACGCGACGGAAGTGCAGGAGATGGTGTGGAATGCGGCCACCAATAGCGCGGGAATGGACGGCAGCACCCTCACCCACGGCCGCTTTGCCAAGAAGAAGGCGCAATTAAGTTTCAACAACTTCTCCAACCTGACCAAGGTAGTTGGCTTCAACATGAAGGATGATAGCCTCACGCAACGCGGAATCGTGGGGTTAAACACGGCCCGGTGCTACAAATTGTCGCTAATTAGCGTGACGCTAAGCGGGGGCCAGCAGCTGGTCGAGATTAGCTTTGAGAGCAAGCCGGGGCTCGCTCCACTCACCGCGAAGGGCACCCTGGTTATCAACGAGACCACCCGGCAGGTACTGCACCTGCGGTTTGAAACGCCCAGCCTGGTTTCCATCAAGACCAATAGTGCGGTGGTTAAGCTCAGGGGGCAGCGCTCGGTGTTTGAAATGGATTTTCAGCCCGCCCCAAACGTGGCCGTACTCAGCTACATTAAGGTAGACTATCAAGCCACTTTGGTTGTCCCGCTGCAACGCAACGTCGCCGTTCAAGCATCGTCCTTTACCTATTTCTACAACAGCCGCGCCACCCCCGATGCCAGCGTGACTTACGCACCGGTAAAGGGCGGCGAAGTCGATTTGGTTGCCATCAAGCAAAGCGCTTACGACCCGGCCTTTTGGCAGAACAACGCGGTGGTGAAACGCACCCCGCTGGAAGACCAGGTCATGAAATCCTTCGAGCAGAAGGGTGCTTTCGGCACCATGCTCCAGTAGCTTGTAGCGCGGACTTTTAGTCCGCGAGTTATTCAGTTAATCGTTCGAGGCGCGGACTAAAAGTCCGCGCTACATTTTCACCTTTTTCCTGCACCTTATGAAAAGACGCGACTTTGTGGGCCTCACCGGCCTCGCCGCCGGAGCCCTGTTTTTGCCGGGCCTGCCGGGCTTTGGCTACACGCCCGTCGACCCCGCCCGCTTGCTGGAACCGGGGGCCGATGTCATCATCAAAAAGCGACTGGCCGATGCCGCGCTCAACGCCGCGAAATCGGCCGGCGCGAACTACGCTGACGTGCGCATCGGCCGCTCGCTGAACCAGTACGTGTTTGCCCGCGAGAAGCAGGTGCAGAACATTGTGAGCACCGAGAGCTATGGCGTGGGTATTCGGGTGCTGGTGGACGGCTGCTGGGGCTTTGCCGCCACCAGTGTGGTGACCGAGGCCAGCCTGGCCGCCACCGCCCGCGTGGCCGTCGACATTGCCAAGGCCAACCGCTTGGTAATGAAGGAGCCCGTGCAGCTGGCCGCCCAGCAGGGCTACGGCGAAGTGAGCTGGAAAACGCCAATTCAGCAAAGCGCCTTTGAGGTGCCCATCAAGCAAAAAGTGGATTTGCTGCTGGCTGCCAACGCCGCCGCGCTGGATGCGGGTGCCAACTACATCAATTCCGCTCTGTTTCAGGTGAACGAGCAGAAGTATTTTGCCAGCACCGACGGCTCGTACATCGACCAGGATATTCACCGGCTCTGGCCCACTTTCTCGGCCACGGCCGTGGATACGAAGACCGGCAAGTTCCGCTCGCGGGAGGCGCTGAGCGCGCCGGTGGGCCTGGGCTTCGAGTACCTCACGCCCAGCGCGGCCGAGCAGGTTGCCGGCCCCGCGGGCACCGGCACGGTGGGCTACAAGCTGCGCTACGACATCCTGGCCGATGCCGCGATGGCCGGCAAGCAAGCCAAAGCCAAGCTGACCATGAAATCCGTGACGCCCGGCAAATACGACCTTGTGCTCGACCCCGGGCACCTGGGCCTCACAATTCACGAATCGGTGGGGCACCCCACGGAGCTCGACCGCGTGCTGGGCTACGAGGCCAACTTTGCCGGCACCTCGTTTGCCACGCTGGAGTGGAAGGCCAAAAACCTACCCTACGGCTCGAAAGTGGTGAACATCGTGGCCGACAAGCTGCAGCCCGGCTCGGTGGGCGCGGTGGGCTACGACGACGAGGGCGTGAAAACCCGCGAGTGGGACCTCATCAAGGAAGGCAAGCTGGTGAACTACCAGAAAATCCGGGACCAGGCCCACATCGTGGGCCAGAAGGAATCGGATGGCTGCGCCTACGCGCAGTCGTGGGAGGACGTGCAGTTCCAGCGCATGCCCAATGTGAGCCTGCGCCCCGGCCCCGCCAAAATGAGCGTGGATGAGATGATTAAGGGGGTTGACAAGGGCATTTACATTGCCGGCGCGGGCTCGTTTTCCATCGACCAGCAGCGCTTCAACTTTCAGTTTGGCGGGCAGCTGTTCTTTGCCATTGAGAAGGGCAAAATCACGGAGCCGCTCGAAGACGTGGCGTATCAGTCAAATACCCAGGAGTTTTGGGGGGCTTGCGCGGGCAGCTGCGACCAGTCGGACTACCGCATTTTCGGCACCTTCTTCGACGGCAAGGGCCAGCCTTCGCAAGCCTCGTCGGTGAGCCACGGCTCGGCCACCACGCGCTTCAACGGCGTGAACGTAATTAATACGGCGCGCAAGGTTTAGCCGCCTAACCTCATCCCCCAACCCCTCTCCTTAGGGAGAGGGGAGCCAGACAATTTTCATCTGTGGCAAGACCGGTGTCCCCTCTCCCCAAGGAGAGGGGGTCAGGGGGTGAGGTGAACGCCAGAACATCAACTTCTAACCAGTTCAATATCATGGCCATTCTCTCCAAAGACGAAGCCCAGACGCTCCTCAAAAAAGTCCTGACCTACAGCACGGCCGATGAGTGCGCGGTGTCACTGAACGGGCGCACCATGGGCAACATTCGCTACGCCCGCAACAGCGTAAGCACGGCCGGCGCGGCCGACACCGTGTCGCTGGCCGTGGAGTCGCGCTTCGGCAAACGCTCCGGCATTGCCACCTGCAACGAGTTCGACGACGCGGCCCTGCGCCGCTGCGTGCAGCGGGCCGAAGAAATCGCGAAGCTCGCCCCCGAAAGCCCGGAATACGTGCCCCTGCTTGGGCCTCAGGCCTTTCTGAGCCCGCCCTCCACCGCGAGTACGCTGCTTACGGCCGCCACCCGCGCCCAGGCCGCGGCAGATAGTATGGCACTGTGCGCCGCCAAAAGCCTCACCGCCGCCGGCTTTCTGGATGGTGGCACCCGGTTTCAGGCCCTGCGCAATTCCAAGGGGCTGGAAGCTTACCAGCAGTCAACCAACACCGACTTTTCGGTGACGGTGCGCACCGCCGACGGGCGCGGCTCGGGCTACGCCATTGCCGACGTGACGGACCCCGCCAAGCTCAACGCCAAAGCCCTCACCCAGCGCGCCGCCGACAAGGCCCTGGGCTCAGTGAACGCCAAGGCCATCGAGCCCGGCAAGTACACCGTGATTCTGGAACCCGCCGCCCTTATGGACGGCGGCGACCTCTCGCTGCTCGGCGGCCTGATGTACGGCCTCGACGCCCGCTCGGCCGACGAGGGCCGCAGCTTCATGACCAAGAAGGGCGGCGGCAACCGCAAGGGCGAAAAGCTCTTTGACGAGCGCATCAATATCTACTCCGACCCCATGAATGCGGAGGTGCCCGGCAGCGCCTTCGACGGCGAGGGCCTGCCCACCAAGCGCCTGAGCTGGATTGAGAAAGGCGTGGTGAAGCAACTGTACTACTCCCGTTTCTGGGCTGAGAAGAACAAGCAGGCGGCCACGGCTTTCCCCAGCGGCTTCATCATGACGGGTGGCACCCAAAGCACCGCCGAGCTCATCAAGGGTACCGCCAAAGGCATATTGGTCACGCGCCTGTGGTACATCCGCGAAGTCGACCCGCAGACGCTCCTCTACACCGGACTGACGCGCGACGGGACTTTTTACATCGAAAACGGGGCCATAAAATTCCCCATCAAAAACCTGCGCTTCAACGAAAGCCCAATTATTATGCTCAACAACATCGAGGCGATTGGGAAGCCCCAGCGGCTGGCGGGGTGTCTGATTCCGCCCCTGAAAATCCGGGACTTCACGTTCACCAGCTTGTCGGACGCGATTTAGAATTGTAGCGCGGACTCTGCAAGTCCGCGCGTGAGCGTAGCGAACAGCTGGCATCAGGCGCAATTGGCGCAAAACCTATTGCTCGCTACGCTCGCTCGCGGACTTGCAGAGTCCACGCTACATTATCTTTTCCCGCCAAACTGAAACGCCGCGTACACCTGAAACACACGGTTTTGCAGCCTTGGGTCGTTGATACCGGCCAGGTTTTTGGCGTCGTTGATGTCGTTGAGGCCCGCCACCAGACGGCCACCGAGCGAGAAGCCACTGGCCAGTTTTAGGCCCACGCCGCCCACCACGCTGAAATCGTTCCGCTTGAAGCTGCCCGTGGCTGGGCGCGACACGTTGCCATACGCCGGGGTGCCATCGGGGGCGAGGTCAACTTGCAGCTTGCCTGACTGGTTGGCGCTTAACAGCACGCCGTACTGCGGGCCGGCTTCCACGAATATGGGGCCTAAGGTTATTTTTGCCAGCACTGGCACCGTAAAGTAATGGAGTTCAGTATCGTAGTTCGAAACGAGCGATTTCAAGTTGCCGCCGACCACCGAATACTGTACTTCGGGCTGAATGGAAAGCGGCCCGATGATATTGGCTTGATAGAAAGCCCCAACGTGATAAAACGCTTTGTAGGAAGCGCTTTCGCCGTCGCGGCCGGTGAGCTCGGCCACGTTTAGCCCGCCTTTAATGCCGAACTGGGCTTGCGCAAACGGCGTGCAGCACAAGCTAAGAAAACCGATAATCAGGAGCTTTTTCATAGGACAAAGCGGAAGGATGAGGTATGCGATAAACTTGGAGCAGCCGCAGATTCGGCCGTAGCTTGGGGCGCGGTTGCGCTTTTAGAAGCAGCAGATGGATTAACTACACTGGTGGGTGGGCAAAAAGTTGCGCCACCGCAAAGCCCGGTGATTGCCGGGCACAACGCGGCTTTCATCCGCGTAGCGCAACGTTAAAAGCAACTCGTTTATTTTTAGTCCGACTATCACGCTACTGCCCGGTTCACTCGTTCTCCCTTTGCTTACGTCTTTATTCGCTCATTTGTGCCCGCTGCCCCCTTCACTTTCGTGCGCCTGAAATACCATTCCGGCGACTGGGACGCCGTGGACGAACGCATGCCGGCCAACCTGTTGCACTCCTTGGTGCAGTACACCAAAGTGCCCATCGACCCCAAGGAAAAAGTGGTATCCCTGGATAGCCCGGAGCTGTTCAACTACCCCTTCTGCTACCTGAGCGGGCACCGGCTTGTGCAGTTTTCCGGGCCTGAGAAACAGAACTTTACGCAGTACGTGCGCAACGGGGGCTTCGTGTTCGTCGACGACTGCAACCACGACATCGACGGCCTGTTTGCCCGTTCCTTCGAGGAGCAGATGCGCCAGTGCTTCGGGGCCACGGCGCTGAAGAAAATCCCCAAAACCCACCCGATTTATTCCCAGTTCTTCACTTTCAAAGACGGCCCGCCCAACACCGGCTTCGAGCTCAATGGCTGGGGCGATGACCTGGTGCACGACTACCTCAAAGCCGTGGAAATCAAGGGCCGCATCGGCGTCCTGTATTCTAATAAGGACTACGGCTGCGAATGGGATTACGACTTCCGCAACAAGCGTTTCCTGGCCGAGGACAACACAAAGTTTGGGGTGAATATTTTGCTGTATGCCCTGACGTAGGGGCGCGTTGCACGCGCCCGAATCGTTGAAAATCATTGGCCTATGAATCCTGAACCGAAGTTTTTATCATCCCACGGCGCGGGCGCGTGCAACGCGCCCCTACCCGAATCGGACGACGCGCCACCCCACGACGCGGGCGCGTGCAACGCGCCCCTACGCATGGATTTACCGCAGCGACGCTCGGTGCGGTTGCCAGGCTACGACTACAGCCAGGCGGGATGGTATTTTGTCACCATTATGACCGATGGTGGCAAGCTGCTATTTGGCAGCTTCAACCACGAGTTGCGCCTGCACACTACCCCATTAGGCAACATTGTGCGCGCAAGTTGGCACGAATTGGCAACGCAGTACCCAGCCGTCCACGCCGACTGTTGGGTGCTTATGCCGAACCACGTGCACTTGTTAATCGGTCTGCTGCCGACCAACTCTCCTAAATCGTTGGGCCGGATAATTGGCGCGTTCAAAGCAACCTGCACCCGCCGGGCGCAGGCTTGGCGCGGGGCGGGCAGCGTGTGGCAGCGCAGCTATCACGAGCACGTCGTACGCACAGCGCACGAGTTGGAGATTTACCGGGAGTACGTGCGTAATAATCCCCGTCGGTGGGTGAATAAGCGGGGAGAAGTTAATGTATAACAACGATTCGGGCGCGTGCAACGCGCCCCTACTTATGACCGAACAAGAAGTAAACACCCTCCTCGCCAAGCTGCCGGTCCTCAAAGCCGAAATCGCCAAGGTCATCGTGGGCCAGGAAACCGTGCTCGATGAAGTGCTGGTGGCGCTGCTGGCCGGCGGCCACGCCCTGCTCGAAGGCGTGCCGGGCCTGGCCAAAACCTTGCTGGTGCGTACGCTAGCCGCCGCGACCGATTTGCCCTTCCGCCGCATCCAGTTCACGCCGGATTTGATGCCGACCGACATCCTCGGGACCGAGGTGCTGGAGGAAGACCACGGCACCGGCCACCGCTCGTTCAAGTTCAACCCCGGCCCCATTTTCGCCAGTCTGGTACTGGCCGATGAAATAAACCGGACGCCGCCCAAAACCCAGGCCGCGCTGCTGGAGGCCATGCAGGAAGGCCACGTCACCTACGCCGGCCAGGAGCACGCGCTGCCCAAGCCTTTTTTCCTGCTAGCTACCCAAAACCCGATTGAGCAGTCGGGCACCTACCCGCTGCCCGAGGCCCAGCTCGACCGGTTTTTGCTCTATGTACGCATCGGCTACCCCACGGCCGGGGAGGAGCTGGCGGTGCTGCGCGGCACCACCGGCGCGGCCGGCCAGGCCGTGCAGCCGGTGCTGGGCGGGGCCGATATCCGCGCCCTGCAGGCGCTGGTGCGGCAGGTCAGCCTCAGTCCTGAGCTGATGGATTTTGTGAACCGGTTGGTGCGGGCCACTCGCCCAGCTACCTCGGAGGTGAAGTTTATTAAGGACTACGGGCGCTGGGGGGCGGGGCCACGGGCCGGGCAGGCGCTGATACTGTGTGCCAAGGCGCGGGCGCTCCTACACGGCCGCTTCGCCGCCACGCTGGAGGATATTCGCACGCTGGCTCCGCCGGTGCTGCGGCATCGCGTGCTGCTAAATTTTAATGCTGAGGCGGAAAATATTACAGCCGATGATGCCGTGGTGGAACTGCTGAAAGCCGTGCCGGTGTAGCGCGGACTTTTAGTCCGCGAGCGAGTCGTCCATTTTAAATTGTTTGATTCGCGGACTAAAAGTCCGCGCTACTTCATGCTCACCCCTGAACTCCTGCACGGCCTGCGCAACCTCTCCCTTGCCGCTCGGCAAGCGGCCGAGGGCTTCCTCAACGGCGCGCATGCCAGCCGGCGGCACGGCGCGGGCATGGAGTTCAGCCAGTACCGCCCCTACCAGCCTGGCGACGACCTGCGCCGCCTCGACTGGCGCCTGGCCGCCCGCTCGGACCGCTACTACCTGCGCGAGTCGGAAATTGACACCAGCCTGACCGTGCACCTGCTGCTCGATGCCAGCGCCAGCATGAGGCACCGCGACGACAACGGCCTCACCAAGCTCGACTACGCCCGGCTGCTGCTGGCCGCGCTGGCCTACCTGGCCACCCAGCAGGGCGACGCCGTGGGCCTCACCATTCTCAGCCCCGCCGGCCTGCGCCACCTGCCGCCCCGCGCCGATGCCCGCCAGCTCCCCCGCCTCTACCACGCCCTCGAAACCGCCGAAGCAGCCGGCCACTTCCCCGATGCCGCAACGCTGGCTCCCCTCACGGCCCGGCGGCAACGCGCCCTTACCGTGTGCGTGAGTGATTTGTATGAGGAAGCAACTGAAATCAGTGCCTTGCTTACCCGCCTGCGCGCCACCAGCGGCGATGTATTATTACTGCATTTAATGGCGCATAACGAACTGGAATTCAGTTATCAGGGCGCTGTTACCTTTAGGGATTTAGAAACTGGAGAAACGTTGCAAATCGACGCCGACCAGCAGCGCCCGGCCTACCAGCAGCAGCTGCAAAAGTGGCTGCACGAAACCGGCCAGCAAGCCCGCCGCCAGGGGTTCGACTACCATTTGCTGAATACCGCGCAGCCGCTGGACGCGGCGATGCGGGAGTTTCTGCGGCGACGTAACCTCGCCCCTTGACCCCTGCCGGGCACGGCCTTCTCCCGCGGAGAGGGCGCACCGGTATTGCTCCCGAATCGCTCCTTTGCCACCTTTTTTACAACATCTCCATTACTCACGAAATTCTAAAATCTACTCTAAAAACGACGCTTTGCCATAACCGGTGCCCCCTCTCCGCGGGAGAGGGGGTCAGGGGGTGAGGTGACCCGGCTGCACCGATATTCCAATGTTTTCCTTCCTCAACCCTGCCGCCCTGCTGGCCCTCGTGGGCCTGCTGGTGCCGGTAGCCATTCATCTCTGGAACCGCCGGCCCGGCCGGGAGGTGGCAGTGGGCAGCCTGCGCTGGCTGGCCGCCGGTGCCAACCGCCGCCTGCGCAACCTGAAGCCGGAACAACTGTGGCTGCTGCTGTTGCGGGCCACACTGCTGGCCGTGTTGGCGCTGGCCGTGGCCGAGCCAGTGTGGCGGCAGCGGCAGCCCACCAGCCGGGGCCAAGTGTTGTTGAACTCCGAAGTAGTAGGCACCCCGGCTTTTGCGACGCTGCGGCCAACCATCGACTCGCTGCGGCGGCGCGGCTACGTGGTGCGCTGGCTGGCCGCGGGCTTTGCCCGCGCGCCACGGGCCGCCTGGCGGACCGATTCGACGGGTGGGTCCGTGGAGTCCACTGCGGCGGCGAAGAGTGGTCTGGAGTCCGCAGCTTTCACCTGGGCGCGGGTGCAGCAAGCGACGGAGGTTTTTCCGGGCCAACCGCTTTATGTGGTGACGAGCGCCGCGCTACGCAATTTTCAGGGCAGCCACCCGGCGTTGCCGGCGGCCGTTGCTTGGCAAACGCTACCAGTGGCGGGCACCAAAACCTGGTTGCAGGCTGCCGCTTTGCGGGCCGACAGCTTGCGCCTTGTGCTGGGCCGCAGCACCGAAATACAAACCGCTTTCCAGCTGGTGTCGGTGGCGCAGCCCCAGCCGGGGGCCATTGTGCAAGTAGCAGGGCTGCCACCGTTGCGATTTGAGCGTGGAGCCGATAAAACGCAGCTCACCCAGGTGAAACCGGTTAACGGTGCGCCCGCCGATGCGGGGCGGGCCATTGCGGTACGCACCCGGCCGTTGCGCGTTATTATCTACTCGACTGCTGCATACGCCGCCGATGCGCGCTACCTGCAGGCGGGCTTGCGGGCCGCCGCCACGGGCTTGCCTTTGCCGCTGGCTTTAACTACGACTACCCAGATTCCCGCCCCGGCTACGCGGCCAGATTGGTTGTTCTGGCTGAGTGAGGCTCCCGTACCCGCCGCTTGGCAGACGGCGGTGAACCAAGGCGCTAATGTCTGGCAAGAAGCCACCGGCCCAGGCGTGGCCGACACCGCTAGCTTCGCAACGGATGCGCCCGAAGCGGCGGCCGTGAGGATTTTCCGCCGCAGCGCTGTTGCGCCCCTGCAAACGGCGCTGCCACTGTGGACCGATGGCCGGGGCCAAGCCCTTCTGACGCGGAAAGCTTCGGGCCAAGGTGCCGTCTACCAGCTCCAGACCCGGTTGAATCCTACCTGGAGCGAGCTAGCCGACGCCCCCCAACTCCCCGCCCGCCTGCTGAATTTGTTACAGCCAGAATCAGCTTTTGACCCAACGCTGGCCGCTCACGACCAGCGCGCCATCGACCCGACGCAGCTTGCCGTAGTCCGCCCGACGTTGCCGCTTGCCACCGTGCCCGGCCCAGCGGCCACGTTCCGGCGCACCGATTTGCGGCCGTGGCTGGTACTGGCGGCTGGACTGTTGTTTCTCCTCGAACGCCTGCTGGCCCGCCGGCGCGAGGCGCGGACATTGACTTTAACCACCGCTTCATGAGCCAGTTAGTTGATTCCTTACTGACTGCGGACGTGGCCCAGGCGCGGCAGTTGCTACGAGCCGTGGGGCGGCACTATACGGCCCGTCGGGTGGCGGCACTGTTGCTGCCCACGCTGGCCGGCGTTTGGCTCTTGGTGGCATTGGGCAAGCACTGGCCGGCGGCGCAACCGGTGTTGGCGGTGGTGGGCGTGCTGGGAATAGTGGCCATCAGGGAGCTGCTGTGGAAGGGGCGGGAGTCGGCTGCGGCGGCAATTCCGGCCCGGCTCGACCGACAGTTTGCGGAGCTGGAGGATAGCACGGGGCTCTTGCTGCGCAATCCGGAAGAGCTGAACTTACTGGAGCACCTGCAGCAGCAGCGGGTGGCGCGCCGCCTGGGCGAGCTGCGCGCGGCCGATGCACTCACGTTGCCCGTGGATTTCCGGCGGGCGGGGTGGCTGGCGGCTGGGCTCCTGCTGGCCGGCGCGGTGGCCTGGTGGTGGCCTGCTGCGCGGACGCAAAGGCAGGCGGCTGGCGTGGCCATTCATTTTCCAACGGCTGCCAAAGCCAATCTACCGGGCCAAACGCCACCTCGCATCACCGAAACGCAGCTGTTGGTAACCCCGCCGGCCTACACCCGCCAGCCCGTTTTTACGCCCGCGCAAGCCTCCTTCCAGTGCCCGCAGGAGGCGCGGGTGCGGTGGCAGGTGCGCGTGAGTGGAGGCAGGCAAGCTGCGCCAGAGCTGGAGCTGGGCCGGCAGCGGCTGCGCTTGCGCCCGGTGGCCGGGCAGCCCGGCACGTTTTTCACGGAGCAAGTTCTAACGACTTCCACACTGTATCGCCTGCGCTATGCGGGTACCGTTTCAGATGATTACGCCATCGACGTGCGGCCCGACCAGGCCCCAGTGCTGCGCATTGTCACCCCGAAAGCCTACACGCTGGTGGCGGCCATCGGCCAGCGGCCGGAAGTGCCCATCCGCGCCGTCGTGCGCGATGATTATGGCCTGAGCCGGGCCGAGCTGGTCATCACCGTGGCCCAGGGCCAGGGCGAGGCGGTGAAGTTCCGAGAAGTGCGGCGCGACCTGAGCGCGGGGCTGGGCGGGCAGCCCCAGGCCAGCCTGAGTAGCCTGCTAAACCTGCCGAAGCTAGGCCTGACCTACGGCGACGAACTCTACTTCTACCTCACGGCCCGCGACAACCACGGCCACAGCACCCGCACCGACGCCTACCTCGTGCAGTGGCAGGACACCGCCGTGGCCGACAGCCCCACCGACATGGGCATGGGCGTAAAAGTGGCCCCCGCCTACTTCCGCAGCGAGCGCCAGATTATCATCGACACCGAAAAACTCATCGCCGAAAAGCCCAAGCTTGATGCCGCCACCGTGGCCAACCGCGCCAATGCCCTGGGCTTCGACCAGCAGAGCCTGCGCCTGCGCTACGGCAAGTTTATGGGCGAGGAAGCGGAACCCGGCATCGGGGTGGAGGCCGGCCCGCACGCGCCCACGGCCGAGGACGAGGATGCGCCCACCGCGCCCACCGCCGAGGCCCCGGAGCACGACGAGCACGAGCACGAGCACGGCGGCGGCGCGTCCGGGTCGCCCGCCAAGACCTCTCCCACCGCCGAAACCGACGCCCTAATGGACCCCTACATCCACAAGCACGACGATTCCGAAACCGCCGATTTTCTGGAGCCCGCCGTGAAGGCCAAGCTCCGCGCCGTGCTCGACCAGATGTGGGCCGCCGAGCTGCGCCTCCGCACCGGCCAGCTCAAGGAGGCCCTGCCCTACGAGTACCGCGCCCTGCGCCTGCTCAAGCAAGTGCAGCAGCAAACCCGGGCTTTTGTGAAGAAGGCCGGCTTCACGCCCCCGCCCATGCCCGAGGCCACCGTGCGCCTCACCGGCGAGCTGGTCGGGGCCGCCGTGCCCCACCGCCAGCAAACCCTTCCCGCCCCCGCTGCCCAGCCCACCGTGCGCGCCGCCCTGCGCTGGCTGGCCACCGCCGACAACGGCCTGCCCACCCGCCCCGCCGATGCCGCGCTGCTCGACCAGGCCGGCACCGTGCTGGCCGGCGCGGCCCTCAACCGGCCGGGGGCCTACCTCCCGGCCTTGCGGGCCCTGCGCGAGCTGGGAGCCGCTGTCCGGGCCGGCCGGCCAACGCGGGCCGCCGCCCGGCAGCCCGTGGCCCGCGCCCTCACCGACCTGCTGACGGCCCCCACCCCCACGCCATCCGCCGCGCCGGCCCCCGACCGGCTGGCCCGGCGGTATTTTCAGGAATTAAGCCGCTAGTCCGTTGCCCACCCTGCCCCCGAATCCGGTTATTTATTACGGCCTGCTGGCGTTTTGCCTGCTGCTCGGTCTCGGGCTGCTGGCGCTCGGCTGGCAGCGGCCCCGCCAGCGGCAACGCCTGCTCCGGATGCTGGCCGGCGCGGTGGCCGCCGGGGCTCTGTGGCTCACGGCGTTCCCCCCGCTGCGCCGCCTGCCCGCCGCCCGCGCCGAAGCCATTCTGCTCACCGAAGGCTACGCGCCCGATACTCTACGGCAGCTGCTGCGCCAGCTGGGCGCGGGCACCCCGGTATGGGCGTATGGCGAGGTAGAAATGCCGGCCAAGGCGAAGCCGCTGGCCAGCCTGCTCACGCTGGCCGAGCAGCGGCCGGCCCTGCGCCGCCTGCACCTGTTGGGACGGGGCCTGCCCGCGGCGGAGCTGTCCAGCCTTGGCTCGCTGCCGCTGCGCCTGCACCCGGGCGCGCCGTTGGCGGGGTTTCGCACGGCTTTGTGGCCGGCTAAGTTGGCTTTGGGTGAAGTGCTGCGGATAGAGGGTACGGTGGTTGCCCCCCCGAGCAAAGCGGCCGCCTGGATGATTCTGCGGGCCGCCGGCACCGGGCGCGACTCCCTGAAACTGCCCACCGGGAGCGGCCCTTTTCGCCTGCGCTACCAGCCCAAAACCGCTGGTCTGGCTACCTACGAATTACTCCTGCGCCGGCCGGACCAGCCGCTTTTAGCCGAACCCGTACCGGTCGAAATCACCACGCCCACGCTGCCGGCGGTGTTGCTGCTCACCGCCACGCCTTCGTTCGAATTCAAGTTTTTAAAAAACTACCTGGCCGAGGCCCACTACCCGGTGGCCCTGCGCGCCAGCGTAAGCCGCGGCCTGGTGCAAACTGATTTCGTGAACCAGCCAGCCCTGGCGCTCGACCGCCTCACGCCCGCGCTACTGGCGCGCTATTCGGTGCTGATTGCGGACGCGGCCACGCTGAACACCCTCACCGCTTCCGAAATCCAGGCGCTGCAAACGGCCATCCGCGTGGGCCGCCTGGGCCTCATCACGTTGGCTGAGGCCGCGCCCCTGCCCCGCGCCGCGCCAGGCCGCGCCGATTTCACGGTGCGGCTCCGCCCCGCTGCGCCCGGTCCCTTGCCGGCCCTGGCCTGGCCCGATGCGCCCGGCGAAGCCCGCGCCCCGCTACCGGCGCAGCTCCAGCCCAATGCCAACCTGCGCGCCCTCGTCACGGGGCCCAACCAAGTATTGGCCGCCGCCAGCCGGCGCGTGGGCCTGGGTTTTGCCGTGGTGTCGACGGTGCCCGAGACGTTTCGGTGGGTGCTGCAAGGCCACGCGCCGGTCTACGCCTCGTTCTGGAACCGGCTGCTGACGGCGGCGGTGCCCCCGGCTCCGGCCGCCGCCGTCTGGCGCACGGGCACGCGCTGGCCGCGGCCGGCCCAGCCCCTCACGCTGCACCTGTCGGCCGTCTTCCCCACCGCGCAACCGGTGGTAGTGCCGCTGGCCGGCGGCCCATCCGTTCGCCTGGCCTTGCGCCAGGATACCCGCCTGCCCGAATGGAGCACCGCTCAGTTCTGGCCTGGCACGGCTGGTTGGCACCAAGTACGCGGGCCCGAACGGGCTGCCCACAATTTTTATGTGTACCCCGCCGCCGCCTGGCCGGGGCCGGAGCTCGCGGAACGCCAGCAGGCCATGGCCGAGCGGGCAACCGCAGCTGGGGCCGCCTCCGCTGCCCCAACCATCCCGGAAGTGACGACGGAGCCGTGGCCAGCGGGCTGGTTTTTCGGGTTGTTTTTGCTAGCCGCCGGGTACCTGTGGCTGGAGGAAAAGCTGTAGCAACGCCTCGTTGCGTTTCGTTTTTATGAGCGACTGTTGTTTTTTAAGCGGAGGCAACCAACCAGACGCCTGGATTGCCGCGCGGAAAGGCGCAAAAAAAAGCCCTCGCATGCGCAAGGGCTTTTTCGCATCTCCAAAGCATACACCCACCCAAGTGGCGGGTTTAGCTTCCGTCGAGTCAGCCTAGTTTTTCACCACGCGGCGCACGGCCGTTACGGTGCCCTGGCTTACTTCGAGCAGGTACACGCCCGCCGTCAGGCTGGCCGGCAGGCGCAGCTGGTTGTCGGGGGCAAGGGCGGCCGGGGCCAGCACCACGCGGCCGGTGAGGTCGCGCAGGGCTACCGTGGCAGCGCCCGCCTTGGGCAGGATAACCGAAATACGGTCCGAAGCGGGGTTGGGCGAGATGCTCAGGCCGGGCATGGCGCTGTTGGCCGTTACGGCCGTGGCGGTGCCAGCAACCGGTGCGAAAGCAGCGCCCCGGAAAGCCGTGTTGGTGCCAGCGGTGGCGATGGGCGCGGGCAACGTTGCGGTGCTGGGCGCAACGTTGTAGCCGGCGTTGTCGGAGAGGATGTACAGGCCACCGTTGCCGCTGGCCACCAGCGACACCGTCGTGCCGGTGGTCCGGCCGTTCACCCCGCGCAGGGCCACCGCCGGCGTTGCGGTGCTCCCAATGGTGCCGTTCAGCGTCCAGGTGCCGCCCACCAGGCTCCACTTTTGGATGCCGCCCTCGGCCGTGGCGCGGTCATCGGCGATGTACACCACGTCGACACCGACCACGGCCGTGCTCAGGTCGGCGAAGTAAAAAGCGTACGTGCTGGGGCCGGTAGCCGTGGGAAAGCCGGGCAGTTGGGTGATGGTCTGAGGGGCCGTGGTGGGCAGGCCGGTGCCAACTTGCGAAATGCCGAAGTTAGCCCCCGAAGCCGACCCCACGTAGAGGTTGCCGCCGTAGATGCCCACCGAGCGGTTGTTAGTCGGCGGGGCGGTGGTGAGGGCGGTAGTGGCCGTGGCCGCGGCAGTGCCAAAGGGCACGTAGCGCACGCCGGCGTTCGAACCCACCGCGTAAAAATTCGTGCCGTCCACGGTAGCAGCCGAGCGAATATTGGCACCGCTGGCCGAAGTACCGCTGAACGCGTCGCCGATGCGTGTGCTGGTATCAATCGTGCCGTTGGCGGCCACGCGGCCGATGATGCGGTTGTTCGTGGCGGCGGCCGTGGAGGTCAGCGCGGCCGTGCCCACAGCCGCGTCGTAGCCGGTGAGCACCAAATAAGCACCGTTTACCGAGCGGGTCAGCACGGCGTCGGAGGTGGAAGTGCCGGTGTTGGTCAGGATGCTGTTCGTACCCGCGGCGGCGGTGGGCAGCGCCAGGGTCTGAACGAGCACGCCGGCGGGCGTGTATTCGAGCAGAAACGTGGCCGTGGCCGCGTTGGTAAGGGCTGCCGACCCGTCGCCGACCCGCACCACCACCACGTTACCAGGAGTAAACGGTGCCGCCGAAACGGCGGCCGGTGCCAAGTCTAAGGTTGCCAGACAAGCCAGCAGACGCATTTTGAAGAGGTGTTTCATAAGAAATGTTGTAAAGGAAAACAGTTAGAAAACGTATTGTAAAAAGTGTAAGGCCCGTTCCGGCTAGCTCCCAAAGGTAAAGATGCTGGCCTGTCAGGAGACATTATAAAAACATTAACCGGACCTAATTTTTTGATTTTCAGTTCATTCCCAGAGCGGATAATGTTCCAGGCGTACTTCCTGCTCAAAGAATATCCGCGTGCTTTCTTCGAACGAACGGGTGAAGTCGGACACGTAAAAGTGGTGCATGGGGGGCGTGGCGGTGGCCGGAGCTAGCAGGCCCTGAGCAGCCAGGTAGGCTTCGGCCGCGGCCGCTACCACATCGGAAGCGTCTAGTACGTCGACGTGGCCGGCGTAGTAGCGGGCAATCTGGTCCTTAATGAGCGGGTAGTGGGTGCAGGCCAGCACCAGCGCGTCGATGTCGGCCAGGGCCGCATGGCCGAGGTAGGTGCCGATAATATCGTCGGAAATGGCATTTTTGAAGAAGCCTTCCTCAATCATGGGCACCAGCAGCGGCGTGGCCAGGGAGTGCAGGTCCACGCCCGCGTCCAGGTCGTCGACTTTCTTCTTGTAGACGTTGGAATTCACCGTCTGCTTCGTGCCAATGAGGCCCACCCGGCGGCCGGCATACGCGTGGCCCAGGTGCGCCACAATGGGGTCTATCACACTCAATACCTTGGCTTTGCTGCCCACGTATTCGCGCACCAACTCGTAGGCAGCGGCCGAGGCCGAGTTGCAGGCAATCACAATCAGCTTACAGTTCTGGCGCAGCAAGAGGTCACAAATTTTAACCGCATAGGCTTGAATAGCGGCCGTGCTCTTATCGCCGTAGGGCAGGTGGGCGGTGTCGCCGAAATACACGATTTGCTCATTGGGCAGGCGGCGCGCCATCGCCCGCGCCACCGTGAGGCCGCCAATGCCGGAGTCGAACATGCCAATGGGCCGGGCGGCCGAAGCCGCCGAAACGGCGGGAGCAGGAGCAGCAGTAGTCATGGCGGCAAAGGTAGCCAGGTACGGAGTGCGCAATCAGGAGCGACCCGTTCGCTGTGAACCGTTCGGTAAAATGCTGGCTGCCCGCTATATTTCCGTCTCTTCGCGCTCACTCACTTCTTATGAGCATCATTTTAACCGAAATTGACCAGGCCCTGGCGGCCCACGATGCCCGTCTGGGTCGTCCGGTGGCCATTTACCTCGGCGAGCGCAAGCTTACCCAGCTCACCCTCGACGCCGCCCGCGCCACGCTGCCGGAGCTGAGCACCGACGCCGGCCGGCCCCTTTCCTACCGCCACCTGGAGCTGCTGCGCGACGAAGTAAACGTGGATGGCCTGCGGGTTATATAGTGGCGAGGTGTGAGAACTGGTGAGGTGGTGATTTTGAGGTTCTACTTGCGCGGGTTGCGCAGTCAGAACCTCAAACTCACCACCTCACCAGTTCACACCTCACCACCTCGCTACTTCAGCAGCGGCTGCAACACGGCCCACACCGTGCGGGCCACAATGCGATGCCCGGCCGGGGTGGGATGAATGCCGTCGGCCTGGTTCAGGGTCCGGTCGCCGCCCACGCCTTCGAGCAGGAAGGGAATGAGGACCAAGTGGTTTTTGGCGGCAATTTCCTGGTAAATTGCTTTGAAATCCTTCGCGTAAGCCTGGCCCATATTGGGCGGAATCTGCATGCCGGCCAGCACTATTTGGGCCCGGGGACTGCGGCGGCGCACCGTGTCGATGATGCCTTGCAGGTTTTCGCGGGTGGCGGAAAGCGGCAGGCCGCGCAGGCCGTCGTTGCCGCCCAGCTCCAGCACAAATACGTCCACTGGCTGGCGCAGAATCCAGCCCACGCGGCTGCGGCCGCCGGCGGTGGTTTCGCCGCTCAGGCCGGCGTTTATTACTTCGTAGCCCAGTTTGAGGGAGTCGATTTTATCGCCAACGAGCGCGGGAAAGGCTTGCTCAGGCTCTACGCCGTAGCCAGCGGTGAGGCTGTTGCCGAAAAAAAGCAGCCGCTTGCTCGTGGCTTTTGCGGCGGCTGGAACAGTGGCCACCGGCGTAGCGGAGGAAGCCGGTTGCTCGGCTGTGGGACCGGAGTTGCAGGCGGTGAGGGCCACCCCCAGCAGGGCGGCAAAGGGCAAATGCAGGAATTTCATAAGCAGCGGTTGGGGCACGAAACCGTAAAGCCGGAAAACATGCCAACAGTTTCAACGTCTTAGGTAACGAACGGGCGGCGGCGCGGTTGTGTAGCGAGGGCTTTGGAACGGCTGAACTCCCATCCGTAAGTCATGCAGCGCATTCCGCACATCAAGTGGCACCGCAGCGGAGTCGAAGCATCTCGCGTGCCACCCCTAATCAGTTAGTTGTAGCGATTGACTTACTACCACCCGCGTTACTACCACCCGCAAGATGCTTCGCTCCGCTCTGCATGACGTTCATTTTACCCTTTGCGTCCCCTCCTGCCCGCCTACCCCCACACCCTCCTACCCTAACCCAGAATGTCCATCCTCCGCGTCGATAACCTCACCAAAACCTACCCCAGCGCCGGCCAGCCCCTCACGGTGCTGCACGCCGTCAGCTTCGAGCTGGCGGCCGGCGACACCTTCGCCATCGTCGGGCCCTCGGGTTCGGGCAAAACCACGCTGTTGGGCCTCTGCGCCGGCCTTGACCGCGCTACCTCGGGCAGCGTGTGGGTCAACGGCATTCAACTCGACAACCTGAGCGAGGACGAGCGCGCCGCCGTGCGCAACCAGCACGTGGGCTTCATCTTCCAGAACTTCCAGCTCCTGCCCACCCTCACGGCCCTCGAAAACGTGCTGGTGCCCCTGGAGCTGCGCGGCCAGCGCGGGGCCACCAAAACGGCCCTCGACCTACTCGACCGCGTGGGCCTGGCCGCCCGCGCCGGGCACTACCCCGCTCAGCTCTCCGGCGGCGAGCAGCAGCGCGTGAGCCTGGCCCGCGCCTTCGCTAACCGCCCCGCCGTGCTCTTCGCCGACGAGCCCACCGGCAACCTCGACCCCGACACCGCCGAGCGCGTGGTGAATTTGCTATTCGAGCTGAACCGCGAAGCCGGCACCACGCTGGTGCTAGTAACCCACGATTTGGAGCTGGCCGCCAAAACGCAGCGCACGCTGCGGCTGCGGGGCGGCCGGGTGGTGGAGGAAGCACTGAGCAACGCCACCAACGCCTGAACGTCATGCTGAGCGCAGTCGAAGCATCTCTACCGCAACAATAACTGAATTACTTGCGCAGTAGAGATGCTTCGACTGCGCTCAGCATGACGTTTTTTCATTATCTACCGACCTATTGCAAACAATGAATAATACCTCCTGGCTCTTCCGCATGGCGTGGCGCGACAGCCGCCGCAGCAGGGCGCGGCTGCTGCTCTTCATGGCCAGCATCATTCTGGGCATCGCGGCGCTGGTGGGCATCAATTCCTTCGGCGACAACCTGGCCCGTAGCATCAACGCGCAGGCACGGGAACTGCTCGGGGCCGACTTGGTGCTGAGCGCCAACCAGCCCTTCGAACCTAAGCTCGAACCGACCCTTGAACACCTCGGCACGGCCCGCACGCGGGAAGTATCGTTTGCCTCGCTGGTGCAGTTCCGGCCGGGCCGGGGCACGCGGCTGGCCCAGGTGCGGGCGCGGGATGGCGGTTTTTTCTACGGTGCCTGGGACACCGAGCCAAAGGCCGCCGCCCAGCGCTTCGCCGATACCACGGCCGCGCCAGAAGCCCTGGTAGACGACGCGCTATTGGTGCAGTTCGGCGCTAAAATCGGCGATTCGGTGCAGGTGGGACAGGTCACGCTGCCCATCATTGGGCGGGTGCTGAAGACGCCGGGGCAGTCGGGTATTGCCACGGCGGTGGCTCCCACGGTGTTCCTGCCGCTGGGCCAGGTCACGGCCACCGGCCTGGTGCAGCGCGGTAGCCGGGTGAAGTACACCCGCAGCTACCAGTTTGCGCCGGGCACCGACGTGGCCGTCCTCCTCAAGCCCCTGCAAACCCGCCTCGACGCGGCCGACATCGACACCGACACCGTGGCCAGCCGCCAGCAAAGCACCGGCCGCGCCTTCGCCGACCTCACCCGCTACCTGAGCCTGGTGGCCTTCGTGGCGCTGCTGCTGGGCTGCGTGGGCGTGGCCAGCGCCGTGAACCTATACGTGCGCGAAAAGCTGGCCGCCGTGGCCGTGCTGCGCTGCCTGGGGGCCAGCGGTAAACAGGCGCTGTTGATTTACCTGATTCAAACCGCCGGCCTCGGGTTCATCGGCGCGGTGCTGGGGGCGGGCCTGGGCGCGGCTGTGCAGGGGCTGCTGCCGCGGGTGCTGGGCGATTTCCTGCCGGTAGATATTACGGTGAGCATTTCGTGGGCCGCCATCGGCACGGGCCTGCTCACGGGACTTTTGATGGCCGTGCTCTTCGCGCTGCTGCCGCTGCTGAGCATCCGAAGAGTATCGCCGCTGCGGGTGCTGCGCACGGCGTTTGAGGACGATACCGCCGCGCCCGACCCGGTGCGGGGCGTCGTGATTGGGGTTATCGGCCTCTTCATTCTGGCCTTCGCCTACGGCCAAACCCGCGACTGGAAGCTCACGCTGGGCTTCGGGGCGGGGCTGCTGGCGGCGTTTGCGGCGCTGGCCGGCCTGGGCCGTCTGCTCATACTCGCCGTGCGGCGCTTCTTCCCCGCCGGCTGGGGCTACGTGTGGCGGCAGGGCCTGGCCAACCTCTACCGGCCCCATAACCAGACGCTTACGCTGGTGACGTCCATCGGGCTGGGCACGTTTCTGCTGGCCACGCTCTTCCTCACGCAAGCCCTGCTGCTGGGCCGAGTGCAGATTGCCGGACAGAAATCAGCCGCCAACCTCGTGCTGTTCGACATTCAGCCCGAGCAGCGCGCCGGCGTGGAAGCCTTGCTGACGGCCCAGAAACTGCCCGTGCTCCAGCGCGTGTCCATCGTGACGATGCGCCTGACGGCCATCAACGGCACCTCGGTTTCCATCATCAAAAAGGATACGGCGCGGGGCATTCCGGCCTGGGCCCTCACCCGCGAATACCGCGTGAGCTACCGCGACTCGCTGAATTCCTCCGAAAAGCTTACTTCCGGCACCCGGCCCCTCATTGGTTCCGATAAAATTCCGCGCATCTCGGTGGAGAGCGGCTACCTGGAGCGCGCCAAGCTCAGCCTCGGCGATACGCTCGATTTCAACGTGCAGGGCCTGCCGCAGCGCACCATCATCGGCGGCACCCGCGAGATTGACCGCAGCCGAGTGCAGCCGAGCTTCCTGGTGATTTTTCCGGCCGGGGTGCTCGAAGGGGCCCCGCAGTTCCAGGTGGTGCTCACGCGCACGCCCAGCACGGCGGCGCTGGCGGCCGTGGAGCAAAAGCTCGTGCAGCAATTCCCCAACGTATCGGCCATTGATTTGGGCCTGATTCTGACCACGCTCAACGATATCGTCGATAAAATCTCCTTCGTGATTCGCTTCATGGCGGGTTTTAGCATCCTCACCGGCTTGCTGGTGCTCAGCAGCTCGGTGGTCATCAGCCGCTACCAGCGGGTGCGCGAAAGCGTGCTGCTGCGCACGCTGGGGGCCAGCCGCGCCCAGATTCTGCGCATTACCCTGGTCGAGTACGGCCTGCTGGGGCTGCTGGCGGCGCTGGCCGGCATTGTTCTGGCGGTGCTGGCGGCCTGGGCGCTGGCCGTGTGGGTGTTCGAGGCCAGCTTCGGGCCGGCTGTGCTGCCGCTGTTGGGCCTGGCGGGGCTGGTCACGGCACTCACGGCCGGCATCGGCCTGTTCAATAGCCGCGACGTCCTGCGCCGCTCGCCGCTGG
>JBBQSQ010000048.1:0-24527 GCA_038213745.1 Cytophagales bacterium | reverse complement strand
CCGTCGTTCACGATGATGAACTGCACGTACTTGTTGCCGCGGCGGGAGCGAACCCAGCCTTTAACCAGGACTTCGCGGTCGAGGTCCTGGCTGGCCAGGAGTTCTTTGACGGTGGACCGTTTGAGGGACATAACTTGCGGGGAAAGCGGGTTGTAAGAGGGCAAAGGTAGGGCCGACTGCATGTAGCGCGAACTTTTAGTTCGCGTCTTCGCATCGAGCAAAATGCGCGGGGACGCGAACTAAAAGTTCGCGCTACATCCCGACGGCCCACGCTACACCAACTTTTCATGCCAAAGTTTAGTAAAACCGACCTCCGCTTCCGCCTTTCCGTACTTTCGTCATTATGCAACGCCTCGACCTCAAACAGCTCCTTTCGCAAAAGCTTAGCCCGCAGCAGATTCAGTTTATCAAACTGCTGCAAATCCCGACGGCGGAGCTGGAGACGCGCATCAAGGAGGAAATGGAGGTGAACCCGGCGTTGGAAGAAGACGAGCCCGACGACGCGGAAGAAATAGAGCGTGACGACGACAGCGACGATTCGGACGACCCGGATGCCAGCCTCGATAACGACGAAAACACGCTGGACGAGGACTACGAGGACCGCAGCGGCAACGAGTCGGAAATGGCCGACGAGATGCCGGAGCCCGAAATCCAGCCCAAAGACGAAGGCCCCGTCGACAGCGAAGCCGCCGCCGACAACACCGACCTCGACCTGAGCGACTACCTCAACGACGACGAAATAGCGGGCTACAAGATGCAAGGCGACGGCCCCGGCGAGGAAGAGGAGCGCGACACGCCCCTGGCCGACACCAGCGGCTCGCTCCTGGATTCGCTGCTTGACCAGCTGCATTTTGCCGATTTGGACGAGCGCCAGGAGGCCATCGGCCAGCAGCTTATCGGCTCGATTGACGGGGACGGCTACATTCGGCGCGACCTTTCGGCCATTGCCAACGACCTGGCTTTTTCGCAGAATCTGGAAGTGACCGTGCCCGAGATTGAGGCCGTGCTGCGCGTGGTGCAGCAGTTCGACCCGCCTGGCATTGCCGCCCGCGACCTGCCCGAGTGCCTGCTGCTGCAGCTGGAGCGCCGGCCCCAGGACGAGAACACGGTGAACGCCGAGCGCATTCTCACCGACACGTTTGAGGAATTCAGCAAGAAGCACTACCCGCGCATTCAGCAGAAGCTGGATTTGGAGGACGAGGAGCTGAAAGAGGCCATCAACGTCATTCTCAAGCTGAACCCCAAGCCCGGCGGCAGCGGCCCCAGCGGCCTGGGCAAAACGCAGTATTTGATGCCGGACTTCATTCTGACCAACGACAACGGCGTCTTCAACCTGACCCTGAACGCCCGCAACGCCCCCGAGCTGCGCGTGAGCCCGGCCTACACCGAGATGTTCCGGACCTACGACAAGGCCGCCAAGAAGGACACCAAGATGAAGGAGGCCGTGACCTTCGTGAAGCAAAAGCTGGACTCGGCCAAGTGGTTTATCGACGCCATCCGGCAGCGGCAGAACACGCTGTTGCGCACCATGAACGCCATCGTGGAACTGCAGCGCGACTTTTTTGCCGAGGGCGACGAGGGCAAGCTCAAGCCCATGATTCTCAAGGACATTGCCCAGCGCATCAGCATGGATATTTCGACGGTGAGCCGGGTGGCGAACTCGAAATCCATCCAGACGGAGTTTGGAATTTACCCGCTCAAGTACTTCTTCTCCGAGGGCATTGCCACCGACTCGGGCGAGGATGCCAGCAGCCGCGAAGTGAAAAGCATCCTCCGCGACCTCATCGGCAAGGAGAGCAAGGAACGGCCCCTGAGCGATGATAAGCTGGAAAAGATGCTCAACGCCCGTGGCTACAATATCGCGCGCCGCACCGTGGCCAAGTACCGCGAACAGCTCAACATTCCGGTGGCCCGGCTGCGCAAGGAGCTGTAGGGCAATGAGCAATTAACAGTGAGCAATGAGCAATGAGGACGTGCTGCGTTTATCTTTGACAACTGGGGACTGAAGCAATTATTTAGCGTCAATTGCTCATTACTCATTGTTAATTGCTCATTGATGACTGACTTTCCCACCGACCCCGCCGAACTCCAGGCAATACTGCTGGCCGAACGCACTGGCCGCGAGCAGGCCGAGGCCGAAGTGGCGCGGCTGCGCATTGCCAGCCGCATTCCCGAACTCAACCCCAATGCCGTTCTGCAGCTGAATGCGGGCGGCGAGCTCCTGTTTGCCAACCCGGCGGCGGCTATGCTGGTCGACGAGCTGCGCACAACGGGCTCTTCGCGGGTACGGCCGCAGCTGGTGCAAGCGGCCCTGCAAACCTTGCGCACCGGCGAGCCCTTTCAGCAGGAGCTGGTGGCCAACGGCCGTCATTTTCTGCTGTTTGCCGTGCCGGTGCTAGAAGAGAATTTTGCCCTGCTCTACCTCACCGATGTAACGGCCCGGCGGCAGGCCGAGCAGGAAACCCGCGAGCAGCGGGCCTTTTACGAGGCCATCCTGGCGCACCTGCCGGCCGTGGTGACGGTGCTGGACCCCAACCAGCGCTACCGCTACGTGAACCCCTACGCCGAGCCCGACCCCGCGCAGCGCCAGGCCCGCGTGGGCCTCACCTTTGCCGACCATTGCGCCGCCAAGGGGCTGCCCCCGGAGTTGGCCATGCGGCGCAGCAGCCAGTTCGAGCGGGCCGTGGCCACCCGCAAGCTGGTGAACTGGGAAGAGCAGTGGCCCAGCGCCAATGGCACGCCCTGCCTGTATTGGCTGTGCTACTACCAGCCGGTGTTTGGCACCGATGGAGAGCTGCGGGAAGTGATGTGCTACGGCCTCGATATTACCTACCGGCGGCAGGCCGAGGCCCGCAGCCGCGACAGCGACGCCGCCGTGCTGGCCCAGCAAACCTTCACCAACCTGGTGCTCGACCTCAACCCCAACCTGATTTGGGTGCGCGACGCGGAAGGACGCACCATTTTTGAGAACGCCGGCATGCAGGCCCTGCGCCACCGCGTGCATGCCCTGGCCAATGCCGAGAGCATGGAGGGGGCCATGAGCCGGGACGAAATAATGACCGCCGTGCTGGCCGACCAGCAGGTGCTGCGCACGGGCCAGCCCCTTACCACCCAGGTATCGTTCCGGCTGGCCAACGGCGAAGTGCTGTGGCTGCAAACCGTGCGCTGCCCCTTGGTGGTGAGCGATGGCACCATGCAGGTGCTGGGCGTGAGCACCGACATCACGGCCCTAAAGGCGGCCCAGCACGCCGCCGAAGCCGCCGCTACAGCCCGCGAAAACTTCCTGGCCAACATGAGCCACGAAATCCGCACGCCCCTCAACGGCGTGCTGGGCATGACCAGCCTGCTGGCCAAAACCGGCCTCAACGAGCAGCAGCGCAACTACACGGCCATCATCCAGCACTCGGGCCGCCACTTGCTGAACGTGGTGAACGACGTGCTCGACATGGCCAAAATCACCTCCGGCAAGCTGGAGCTGGAGCAAACCGCCTTCAACCTGTGCGACTCGATGGGCAAGGCCGGCCAGCCCCTGGTGGCACAGGCCCAGGAAAAGGGCATCCGGCTGGTGGGCACGCTCCTGCGCGATTCCTGCCCCCACCCTTGGGTGGTTGGCGACCCCTACCGGCTCAATCAGATTCTGATTAACCTGCTCTCGAACGCCATTAAGTTCACCCCCGTGGGCGGCACCGTGACGGTGGGCGGCTACTTCGTGAGCGAAACCGAGGACACCCTCACCACCGAGTTTCGGGTGACGGACACCGGCATCGGCATCACGTCCGACAAGTTGGAAAGCATCTTCCAGGAATTCACCCAGGCCTATGCCGACACCACGCGGCAGTTTGGCGGCACGGGCCTGGGCCTGAGCATCAGCCGGGCGCTGGTGGCCCAGATGGGCGGCCAGCTCACGGTGCAGAGCGAGTCGGGCCGGGGCAGCACGTTTTCCTTCGTGACCACCCTGCCCAAGGCCAGCGCGGCGGCCCGGCAAGCGGCCCTCTCGCCCCTGGCACCCATGCAGGAAGCGGCTGTGCGCGGCTGCCGGGTGCTGCTGGTGGAAGACAATGCCGTGAACCGCGAAGTGGCCCAGCTGCTGCTGGAAGGCCACGGGGTGCTGGTGCACGAAGCCGCCAGCGGCATCGAAGCCCTGGAGCTTTTCGAGCAAAACCGCTACGATGTGGTGCTGATGGACATCCAGATGCCCGGCATGAACGGCCTGGAAACCACTGCCCGCATCCGGGCCCATGCCGATGCCGGCCGGGCGGCCACCCCCATTCTGGCGCTCACCGCCAATGCGTTCCGGGCCGACGCCGAGAAGTACCACGCCGCCGGCATGAACGACACGCTGTCCAAGCCCTTCGACGAAGCCGAGCTGCTCAGCAAGCTGGCCTCGCTGATTGCGGGCGTGCAAGGCCCCCTGGTGGAAGTGACTTCCCCGCCGCCGGACACCGCCGTGCCCACCCCAGTTTTCGCCTCTACCACCCCCGATGCGCCCGCAATGCCCATCTTCGACCTGGCCCTGCTCGCCCAGACGGCCCGCGGCAGCACCGTGTTCATGAACCGAATTTTGGCTTCTTTCCACGCCAACACGCCTGGCAGCCTGGCCGAAATCCGCACCGCCCACGCCGCCGCCGACTGGCCCGCCGTGGCCGCGCTGGCCCACAAGCTGCGGCCGTCGCTGCGCCTGCTCGGAGCCGCCCGCCTGGCCCCCTGCCTCGAAACCCTGGAAGCTAAAGATGCGCCCGAGGCGGCGCGACAGGCGGCGGCCGGGGCCTTGAAAAGCGGGCTGGAGGCCTTGCTGAATGCCTTGCCCCAAACGGTTCCTGAATAGCTTGTTGGTGTCTGAAAACGAATACCTTTCCCTACCGCCTACCTACGCGCCACTCGGCCATTACTTCAAAATACGGCAGCACCCGGCTGGTTTCGCGGGCCAAATCCAGGGCCGAGTAGCTGCTGCCGGCGAAGGTGCCCTTGCCCGTGGTGTAGGTGGAAAACGTGTGCAGCCATTGCAGCCAGAGGCTGGCCGTGAGGTTGAGGCGGCCGGTGGCGTGGCGCTCCACAGCTAATTCGGGGCCTTGCTGCCGGGTGATGCTGTGCAGGTAGATGAGCGAGGTGGCCGGGCCGGTGGGCTGGTCGAGCAGCAGGGCGGCGCGGCCGTAGTTGCGCTGCTCCAGCAGGCGGTAGCCCAGGCGCAGGCTGCTGCCGCCCCGGCGGCCGGCCCAGCTTTGGCGCGCGCCGATGGAGAAGTCGTGGGTCACGCTGGTATCGAGGGGGCTCTCGCGGAAGCGGGCCCAGTCGAGCTGGCCCACGCGGTTTTCGCGGCGCACGTAGTCGGCCAGCAGCAGCAGGCGGGGCCGCAGCTGGTAGGTGAGGGCCTGGGTTTGCTCCAGCACGCGGCTGGCGCGGTTGCGGCCCTGCTCGCTGGTGAGGTCGCGCACCTGGTAGCTCACCCAGAGGTGGTAACTCGACCGAATGCTCCACTTGCCGGGGGCCCAGGTGAAGCCCGGCTCCCAGTGCAGGAGGTGGTCGGCGTAGTTTTCGGCGCTTTGGTTGGCCCGGATGAACACCGTCTGGCGGTACTCGCCGGCCACGCCCAGCGTGGTGCGGAAGGCCCCGGCCCAGCGGCCCGTCCAGGTGAGGCGCAGCAACTGCTGGGCTTCGTCGCGGGTTTGCTGGTTGTCCTTGCTGGGGGCGTCCACGCGCAGCAGCTGGGCGGTGCCGAGCAGGGCCAGCGCATGGCGCGGCGTGGGCAGCCAGGTGAGGGTGCCCTGCCACTGCGTGGTTTGTTCGGTGATGTCCTTCACCTGCTCGCGGGCCAGGGCCGTGGCCAGGCGCGGGGCGCTCAGGTTGCGGGAGTTGTCGAGGTAGTAGGCGCGGGTGCGCTCGCGGTAGCCGAAACTGAGGCTGGTTTGCAGCTTGGTGCCGGCAAAGCGCAGCTCCTGGCGGGTATCGAGCTCGCGCTGACGGTAGCCCACGTCCTGCAAGGTATCGGACCGCTCGCCCAGCCGGCGGTAGCGGAAGGCGCGGGTGGGCAGCAGCAGGCTGTTGTCGGAGCGCAGCGTGGTGAACGGGTTGACGCGGTACAGCGCCCCCGCCTGCACGGCCACGGTGTCGGACTGAATGCGCTGCACCGAGCCCAGCAGGTAGTCCTCGGCGCGGTTGGTGCGGTAGCCCACGCGGCCCTGCACCGTGAGCGCCGCGTTCGCCAGCAAGGCCTGCTCGCCGGCGGCTTCGGCCACCAGGCGCTGCATGGTGCGCGGCCCCAGGCGGGCGCGGGTGCCCAGCACGCGCACCGCCAGCGGAGCCGCCGCGGGGCCATTGGCGAAGAAAATAGCGGCCGCATCGAAGCCGTAGGCGAAGCCGGCATCGTCGCGGCCGTTGCGGCGGTCGGTGGCCAGGCCGCCCAGCCCCGTAAGGCGCAACTGGGACAAGGAATCTGTGGGGTGGCCGGGGCGCAGGCGGCGCTGGTAGCCCAGGCGGCCCAGCCACAGGCCGGTGCGGGTGGCATTGGCCCGGCTTTGGTCGTAGTGAGCTTGCTGGCCCAGCTGCCAGTGGTTGGCCGCGTCGAGGGCGAAGACGTGCGCCACGTCGGCCCCGTAGTCTTCCCGCACGAAGGGCGGCGTGCCGCGCGAATCGTACACCATGTCGGTGCCCACGCGGTAGCGCAGCTGCTGGCGCGGCCCCAGCCGCAAGTAGCCGCGCGCGCCGCTGGTTTGCACAAACGTGCTGAGGCCCACCCGCCGGGCCCGGGCCACGAGCAGCAGCGAGGTATCGGCCCCGGCCGGCCGCAGCCCCCGAAACACCGGCCCAAACGGCGTGGCCCCCACCAGCACCTGCGCCCACCCGGCCCCCGGCAGCAGGAATAGCAGAATTCCCAGCAAACCACCCCACACGGCGCGAAACCGCGGAGCCCGACCCGCCGCCGCGCTCTCCTCCCTACGCGCCGGAAACCACCTACTAATCAAGGGCAAACGGCCCGCCAAATCCTGGCTCGCGGAACCGCACCGGGAAGGTAACACATTGGCCGGGGCGGCCCAGAAAATAGTTTTTCGTTAGGTTCGCTACCGAAAATACCACCGGGGCCCGGGGTTGCTGGTGTAAATTTGCCAGCTATCGAACTCACACGCCCTTTTCCTACTATCGTTACCATGAATAATTATCTTATTCGCCGCTTGCTGGCGGCGGCCCCCGTGGTGCTGGGCCTGCTGGCCGCCGCGCCGGCGCAGGCGCAGCACGTGCAATGGGCGGCCCGGCTGGTGGCCGTATCCTCCCAAAAGTCGGAGGGCAAGGACCCGTTTTCACCCTCGCAGGTGCTGAGTACGCCCAATGCGCTGCCGCTGGGCCAAATCAGCAACGAAGCCTGGATTCCGCGCAAGGAGGGGCCGAACGAGTTCATTGAGGTGCGTTTTGCCCGCTCGGTGGCCGCGCAGCAGGTGACCATCGTGGAGAACTTCAACCCCGGCTCCATCACCAAAGTAGAGTTGGTGGATACCAAGGGCGAGCACCACGAAGTGTATGCCAACGACAACCCCGGCCCGCTGCCCGAGCCCTACCGCACCCTCGAAATACGCTTCCCCACCGCCGAATACCGCACCCTGGGCGTGGTGGTGCGCATGAACACGGCCAAGGTGGAAGGCGTGAACCAGATTGACGCCATCGGCATTGCCGACGTGGCCTCGACCATGGTGAAGCAGGCCTTCACCGGCGAGAAAGGCCCCGATGCCGTGAAATCAACCCAGTTCGACTCGTCGCTGGTGAACCTGGGGCCGAACGTGAACACGCGCTACGTGGAAACCCACCCGGTGATTTCGCCCAACGGCCGCACGCTCTACTTCGCCCGCGAAAGCAACCCCAACAACGTGGGCGGCGGCCGCGACCCGCAGGACGTGTACGCCTCGGCCCTGGTGAGCGGCAAAACCAAAAGCTGGGGCCTGGCCAAAAACATTGGCTCGCCGGTGAACACGCCCGACGACCCCAACGGCATCGCCTCGGTATCGGCCAACGGACAGCAGGCCATCATCATCAACGTGTACAACCCCGACGGCACCCTCGACCCGCTGGGGTGCAGCATCACCAAGCGTAGCCGCGTGGGCTGGACCGCCCCCATCAAGGTGAACATCAAGGACTTCGTGAACCTGGACAAGGAACACGTCGATTTCTTCCTGGCCACTTCGGGCAAGGCCCTGCTCATGGCCGTGGAGCGGCCCGACGGCACGGGTGGGCAGGACCTGTTCGTGAGCTTCCCCTCGCCCATGGAAACCAACGTGTGGACCAAGCCCAAAAACCTGGGCAAGAACGTGAACACCGACAAGGCCGACTTCGCCCCCTTCCTGGCCGCCGATGAGAAGACGCTGTACTTCGCCAGCGAAGGCCGCGGCGGCTACGGCAAATCCGACATTTTCTACACTAAGCGCCTCGACGACACCTGGACCAATTGGAGCCCGCCCCGCAACCTGGGCCCGGTGGTGAACTCGCCCGATTTTGACGCTTACTACACCATTTCGGCCGCCGGCCAGGACGCGTACCTGGTGTCGTCGCGCAATGGCACCGACGGCTCGAAGGATATTTTCCGCATCTCATTGGCCCCCGCCTTCCAGCCCGAAGTGGTGACGCTGGTGACCGGCCGGGTGCTCGACGTGAATACCGGCAAGCCCATCCGGGCCATCATTCACTACGAAAACCTGCTCACGGGCGAAGAAATTGGGGTGACCGAAACCGACCCCGCCGACGGCTCCTACACCATTGTGCTGCCCAGCGGCGTGCAGTACGGCTACCGCGCCGAAGCCAAGGGCTACCTCGCCGAAAACGCCAACCTCGACGTGACGGTGAAGGACAAGTACTCCGAGCAGAAGCAGGACCTGTACCTGGCCCCCTTCAGCGTGGGCCAGACCGTGAAGTTGAACAACATCTTCTTTCAGCAGAGCAAGTACTACCTCAACACCAGCTCCTACCCCGAGCTGCTGCGCCTCATCCGCATTCTGAAGGAATACCCGTCGGTGGAAATCAAGATTGCCGGCCACACCGACAACCAGGGCGACCCCGCCCTAAACCTCAAGCTGAGCCAGGACCGCGTGAACGAAGTGAAGAAATACCTGAGCAGCCACGGCATCAACGGTGACCGCATCACCACCGAAGGCTTTGGCGGCAGCAAGCCCGTTGCCAGCAACGACCAGGAGGAAACGCGCCAGAAAAACCGCCGCGTGGAGTTCACGATTACCAAGAAGTAACGGTAGCGCAGACGAATAAAAGCACGTCATGCTGAGCTTGCCGAAGCATTTCTACCGCAGTAGTAACTAATTACTCGCGCGGTAGAGATGCTTCGGCAAGCTCAGCATGACGTGCTTTTTTTTACGCTAGCCTTCTTCAGCCCAACTAGTAGGCTCTGGCAAAATACGCCCGGCGCACGCTCGGCTGGCCGGTCACCATGCAGATGCCGTCCTCGTCGGGCTCGGCCAGGGCCAGGCAGCGCACGGTGGCTTTGGTTTCGTCCTTGATGCGGTCCTCGGTTTCGGAGGTGCCGTCGTAGTGGGCCAGTACGAAGCCGCCTTGGCCGTCCAGCACCTGCTTGAATTCCTCGTAGCTATCCACGCGGGTAATGCGGTCGTCGCGGAAACGCTTGGCTTTCGCGTAGATGTTGGTTTGGATGTCGGTCAGCAGTTGGTCCACGCTGGCTACGATGTCGGCCAGGGGCAGGCTCATTTTCTCTTTGGTGTCGCGGCGCACCACTTCCACCATACCGGCGTCGAGGTCGCGCGCGCCGATGGCCAGACGCACGGGCACGCCTTTCAGCTCCCACTCGGCAAACTTGAAGCCGGGGCGCTCGGTATCCCGGGCATCCAGCTTCACCGAAATGCCGCGGGCAATCAAGCCCATCTGAATCGGCTTGATGCGTTCGAGCAGGGCGTCGAGCTCACCGCTTTTGTAGATGGGCACGATGACACACTGGATGGGGGCCAGCTTGGGCGGCAGCACCAGACCTTCGTCGTCGGAGTGGGCCATTACAAGGGCCCCCATCAGGCGGGTGCTCACGCCCCAGCTGGTGCCCCACACGTGCTCGCGCACGCCTTCTTTGTTGGCAAACTGCACGTCGAAGGCCTTGGCGAAATTCTGGCCCAGGAAGTGGCTGGTGCCCGCTTGCAGGGCTTTGCCGTCCTGCATCAGGGCTTCGATGCAATAGGTGTCCTCGGCCCCGGCGAACCGCTCGTTGGGGGTTTTCACGCCCTTCACTACGGGCAGGGCCATGTGCTCCTCGGCAAACTCGGCGTACACGTCGAGCATCTGGCGGGTTTCGGCCACGGCTTCTTCGGCGGTGGCGTGGGCGGTGTGGCCTTCCTGCCACAGGAACTCGGCGGTGCGCAAAAACAGGCGGGTGCGCATTTCCCAGCGCACCACGTTGGCCCACTGGTTGATGAGCAGTGGCAGGTCGCGGTAACTCTGCACCCAGTTTTTGTAGGTGCTCCAGATGATGGCTTCAGAGGTGGGCCGCACGATGAGTTCTTCTTCGAGCTTGGCGTTGGGGTCCACGCGCAGCTTGCCGGGGTTGTCGGGGTCGGTTTGGAGGCGGTAATGGGTTACCACGGCGCACTCTTTGGCGAAGCCTTCGGCGTTTTTTTCCTCGGCTTCGAACAGGCTTTTGGGCACGAACAGCGGGAAGTAAGCATTTTCGTGGCCAGTGCGCTTGAACATATCGTCCAACTGGCGCTGCATTTTTTCCCAAATGGCGTAGCCGTAGGGTTTAATAACCATGCAGCCGCGCACGGCCGAATTCTCGGCTAGGCCGGCGCGCTTCACTAACTCATTGTACCAAAGTGAGTAATCTTCTTGGCGGGTGGGCAACTTTTTGCTCATGGGAGGCATCTAAGGGGTAATCGAAAAAGTTCCCAATTCTGGTACAAGATTTGAATTGACCAAAGGGCACCGTTTCGGGGTCAAATTACGTTATTAATGTGCGGACCTCCTTGTGCGGCCATCCGGCCCGCTCCGCTGCGAGGAACTACCTACTTTTCGGTATTTTTTGCGATATCAGCACTGATTTTGAGCTTCTTCATCCGGCTTCCATCGTACAATCCGTTACTTTACCAGAAGCCTACCCACCCTTACTTTTTTCACTCATGAGAAACCTGCTCACCGCTTGTTTGCCCGCCTTGGCCCTGTTCGCGCTGGGCGGTTGCGCGAGCACGTCGGGCCTCGTTTCGTCGGAAGACGACGGGGTCTATTACTCTGCCAAAGACCGTACTACGGCAGTGGTGCGCCCGGCCCCCGCCCCGGCCAGCACCGACGAAGCCGCGAACCCCGACTACAATGGCAGCTCCAGTAGTTCAACCGCCCGCCAGGGCAGCGGTTCGGACCAGTATTATGACGAGTCTTACACCTACATGCAGGGCCTGCGCAACACGACCCCAGGGGTGAGCTACTACGTGCCTTACAGCCCTTACACCAGCCTGAGCTATGGCGTGGGTGCGTTTGGCGGCTACGGCGGGGGCTTTGGAGGCTACTCGCCATACGGGTACGGTGGCGGCTTCAACGACCCGTTTTACAGCCCATTCTACAGTCCTTATGGTTCCTTTTACAGCCCTTACGGGTATGGCTCGGGCCTTAGCATCAGCTTTGGTTTTGGGCGGCCGTTTGGTTACGGTGGCTTTGGGGGGTATGGGTACGGCGGCGGCTTCTACGACCCCTTCTTTTACGGGGGGCCATTCTATGGCGGGTACTACGGCCGGGGTGGCTACTATGGCAATAACTACTACGGTGGCAACTACAACGGCGGCAATTATTACGGCGGCAACTACAACAATGGCTACAACGGCAACAGCCGCTACGATAACAACGGCGGCAACCGCACCTATGGCCACCGCACCGACCGGGCTTCGGATGGCCGTTACTCGTCGGGCAATGGCGTGAGCGCTCCCGGCACCGTGACCAGCACCCCCAACGGCGGTGGCCGCATGCGGACGGAAGGACGGGCCATCATGGACCCCAGTACGGGCCCGCAAACCATGCCCTCAAACGGCTCTGATAGCCGCCGGGTACGCGCCGATGCTGTATCGACGGCTCCCAATGCCGACCCAACCCGCGCCGATGGCTTCTTCAACAAGCCCCGCCGCATGAACACGGAGGGTCCCGTGGTAGGCACCATTCCCGGTACCGACCAGGCAACGCGCGACAACGGCCGCGGCCGCTTGCGCTCCAATGATGGGGCCCAGCCCAGCATGCAGCCCCAGGAAGCCACCGCGCAGCCCGAGGGCCAGCGCCGCGGCGGTTTCTTCCAGCGCGCCTTCCCGCAGCCCGAGCCCAACAGCGGCCAGGCCGCCGAGCAGCCCGCTCGCCAGCGCAGCTACGACCAGCCCCGCCAGCGCACCTACGAGCAGCCGCAGCAGCGCACGTATGAGCAGCCACAACAGCAGCAGCGCACCTACGAGCAGCCCCAGCGCTCCTATAGCCAGCCTTCTGCGCCATCATACGGCGGTGGCGGCGGTGGCAACAGTGGTGGCGGCAATAGTGGCGGTGGCGGCGGTGGCCGTCGGGGCCGCGACTAAGTAATTCGTCTTCTTTTCCTGCAAAATCCTTCCCCCAAGCGAGCCGGCCCAGCGGCCGGTTCCTTTTCTTCCAACCCCCATGAAAAAACGGATTATCTGGCTTAGCCTGGCCCTCGTAGCGGGGCCGGCCAGCCACGCCTTTGCCCAAGGTGCGAGCGACGCACTGCGGTATTCGCAGTTGCAATTTGGCGGCCCGGCCCGCACGCAGGGCATTGGCGGGGCCAATGTGGCCCTGGGTGCCGACTTCGGCAACCTCACCAGCAACCCGGCCGGGCTGGGCCTGTTCCAGAAATCGGAGGTGTCCTTCACGCCGGGCATCGGCATCGGGCAGAGCGATGCCCGCATTGATGGCAGCGGCACATCCGGGGCCCAGAACTCGACGAAGAACAGCTTTCACATTGGCAGCGCCGGCTTAGTGCTGGCCAACCGCCGCCCCGACAGCGACCAAGGCACTAACTGGCGCGGGGGCGCTTTTGCCCTGGGCTTCACCCGGCTGGCCGATTTCAACTCCTCCTCAAATTACCAGGGTTCGATTGGCAACAATCAGTCGTATCTCTCGCGCTTGCAGCCGCAGGCCGGCGTGCGAAACCAGGCCTTTTATGATAACCTGGATGGCCAGGCTACCAGTGGCACCTACACCACCAACCTGGGCCTAGCCTACGGGGCTTACCTGGCCAACATTTCGGCCTACCGCGGCGGCAACCGGGCCGACTCGGCTGTGGTGCTGCGCAAGCAGGGCAGCGTGCTACGCCAGGGCGAGCTGGTGACTAATTCCGGTTCGGTATCGCAGTTTGATTTGGGCTACGGGGCCAGCTACCGCGACCGCCTGTATATCGGCGGAGCCATTGGCATTGTAAGTTCCAACTACACGCAGGTTCGGACCCTGACCGAGGCCGATGATGACCCGAATACCCACTTCAACAGCCTTACCAGCCGCACCGAGCTCCGGACCAAAGGCACGGGCTTCAACGCCCGCCTGGGCTTGATTTACCGGGCCCTGGACAATGTGCGGCTGGGGGCTTCGGTGCAAACGCCCACCTTCATGCGCTTGTCCGATACCTTCAGCGAAAACCTGACGGCGAACTACAGCGCCACTGGCACCGACCGGGTGCCCAGCGACTTGCCCGTTGGCAATGCGCCCACGGTGGCTTTCCCTACCAATGACTACGCGTATGCGCTCACCACGCCCTTCCGGGCCAATGGCGGCGTGGCCGTGACGCTGGGCAAACACGGTTTTGTGACGGGCGACGTGGAGTACGTGGGCTACGGCCAGGCCCGCCTGCACAACGATTCGCAGAACGCCAACGGCGACGACTACAGCTTCACAACCGAAAACAACGACATTCAGAACCGCTACCAGAGCACCGTCAACCTGCGCGTGGGGGCCGAGGGCCGTTTCGATGTGTTCCGGGTGCGCCTGGGCTACGCCCGCTACGGCGACCCTTACAAGGCCGATACCAACAACGAGCGGGTGCAAAACTTCTACACCGGCGGGCTGGGCCTGCGGCAGGGCAATTTCTTCCTGGATGCCGCCGCCGTGTACACCACCATGGACCAACTGTACACGCCGTATTCGCTCAACAACGGCTTGCAGCCGGTGATTAAAGTAAACAACACCCGTTTTACCACCAGCGTAACCGCTGGCCTGACCTTCTAGACAAGCTGGGCTGTTCGGAATGTGAAAAGAGGCGGCTCCAGTTCGGAGCCGCCTCTTTTCGTTTGCAATCAATTGGTTAAGAACGTGTCTGCGCAAATGCAGACGCCTGGTTAGCGCATGCTCCAGTCGGACCGCCCTGGGCGGTCCGACTAGTCGAAGCGACAACGATTTCGTTATAATGACGACCGGTCGGACCGCCTAGAGCGGTCGGACCGGAGCATGCGGCTACTTCTGCACCTTAACCGAGCACGTGAGCAAGGGCGAAGTGCCCAGCACTAAGTCGGACACCAGCAGCAACCCGTAGTACGTGCCGCTGGCTTCCGTGACTTTGAAGGCCACCACCTGGTCTTTGGCCAGGGTGCCGGTGGTGTATTTATTCGGGGTAAACTCACTGCTGCCGGCGGCGGTGAACGCGGCCGTGAAATCAGTGGAAGACACGGCTGCCGTGAAGGCGGCCGGCGTTAAGCCGGTGCGGCGCAGCTCGGTGGTGCGGCGGTTTTCGGTGGGCCAATTGATGGAGCTGCTTTTGATGACAGTAACGTCCAAGGGTGTGCTTAGCCGAAAAGTGGTGCCGTCGGTCACCCCAATGAGGTCGACCAGCTTCTGATTGTCGCGCTGGTTGGTGACGGCATATTTGGGCAGTAGCAACCCGTAGCGTAGCGTGAGAAACACGCGCGCCGCGGCCCGCCGGGCAATGCTGTCGCTGAATGTGGTGCGCCGGGGCACGGCCCGGAGCCGCGCGGTGTAGCTGTGGTACACGGCCGCCGAATCGGCCTTGCGCACGGTGAGGCGAAAAGCGCGGCTCGCAGATTCGTTGTTGACGTCCGTGGCGGTGTACTGCCAAAGCTCGACGCCGGAGCTGGAGCGGGCCGTAAAGTGATTCACAAATAAGTATTCGCCGCCACGGGGCGGATTGGGAGTAGTGGTAGAATAGGTGGGGGCCAAGAGCGTATCCAGGTACACGATTTCCTGGTTGTCCGGGGCATTTTTGGCCGGGTCGTAGGTGCTCAGGGGCGAGGGGTAGATGATGGGGCTCAGGCCCGGCTCGTAGGTGACGCTGATGCGCAGGCGGTTAAGCGCATTGTCGTTGCCCACGGCATAAATGCGCGTGGTGAGCGTGTCGCTGGCCGGCACCGTTTTGCTGCCCGAAGTCAGGCCCGTGGCCCCCACGAAATCGAGCCGCACGGGGGCATTGACTTTGGAACAGGCCCCTAGCAGTAAGGGCAGAAAAAGCAGCAGGAGGCGGAAACGCATGGTGCAAAGGTAAAGGAAGGCCCCCTCCGCTGCGGCCGTGCTGCGGGTGGCTATTACCTTTAACGCGCAGTTCCCTCCCTTATTTCGCTCACGCTCCCCCAACCTATGCGTTTTCGCTTTTTCGTGCTGGCCGCGCTGCTGGCTGCCAATGGTCCGGCTCTGGTGCCGGGCCTCACCTCCACCCCCATCCGGGCCCAGCAAAAAATGCCGCTGACCCTGGAAGATATCTGGGCCAAGCCCACCTTCCGGGCCGCCGCCGTGCCGGGCTTCAACTGGATGAACGACGGCCGCTACTACTCGGCCCTGGAAGCCGGCAGCCTCGTGCAACACGAAGTAACCACCGGCAAGGCCCTGCAAACCTTGGTGGCCGCCACCGAGCTGCAAGTGCCCGGCGAGGCCAAACCCCTGGCCGTGGACGGCTACTCCTTCAACGCCAACGAGCAGAAAATCCTGTTCACCACGGCCACCGAGCCCATTTATCGCCACAGCGCCCGGGCCAGCTACTACGTGTTTGACCGCGGCAGCAAGAAGCTGACGCCGCTAAGCGCCGGCGGCAAGCAGGGCTACGCCACGTTTTCGCCCGATGGCCAGCGCGTGGCCTTCACCCGCGACAACAACCTGTACGTGACCGACCTGGCCACCATGCAGGAAACCGCCGTGACGACCAACGGCGTGAAAAATAACCTCATCAACGGCTCGACTGACTGGGTGTACGAGGAGGAGTTCGGCTTTGCGCAGGGCTTCTTTTGGTCGCCGGACAGCAAGCAAATTGCCTTCTACACCTTCGATGAAAGCCAGGTGCCTGAATACGATATGCAGGAATGGGGCAGCCTCTACCCCAAGGAATACCGCTTCAAATACCCCAAGGCCGGCGAGAAAAACTCGGTAGTACTTGTGAGCAGCTACGACGTGGCCAGCGCCCGCACCACCAAGCTGGATGTGGGCCCCGAGCCCGACCAGTACATCCCGCGCGTGATGTGGACGCAGGTGCCCAACACGCTCAGCATTCAGCGCCTGAACCGCTTGCAGAACAAGCTCGAAATCCTGCACGGCGACGTGGCCACCGGCAAAACCCGCGTGGTCCTAACCGATACCAACCCGGCCTACGTAGAAATCAACGACGATTTGCGCTACCTGGCCGGCGGCAAGCAGTTTGTGTTCACCAGCGAAAAAGATGGCTACCAGCACCTCTACCTCTACGACATGAGCGGCAAGCAGGTGCGCCAGCTCACGAAGGGCAACTGGGAAATCTCGGCCATCAACGGCTTCGACCCCAAAACCGGCAACCTCTACTACACCAGCACCGAGGGCTCGGCCCTGCAGCGGCACCTCTACCGCGTTAACCTGAGCGGCAAAGGCAAGCAGCGTGTGAGCGACGCCGGCAATGGCACCGATGTGGTGAACATGAGCCCCGACACCAAATACTTCCTCAATACGTACTCCTCGGCCGGGGTGCCCGCCGTGGTGAACCTGCGCGAAGGCAGCACCGGCAAGCTGGTGAAAACCCTGGAAGACAACGCCAAGCTCAAGCAAACGCTGGCGCAATACGACCTGGGCAAACTGGAATTCTTCACCTTCAAAACGTCGGAAGGAATCGAGCTGAATGCTTATATGATTAAGCCCAGCAATTTCGACCCCAGCAAGAAATACCCCGTGCTGATGCAGGTGTACGGCGGGCCCAGCTTCGGCACCACCAGCAGCCAAACGGTGCTCGACAACTACGGCGGCAGCAACTACCTCTGGCACCAGATGCTGACCGAGAAGGGCTACATCGTGGTTTCGGTGGAGAACCGGGGCACGGCGGGCCGGGGCGCGGCCTTCCGCAAAGCCACCTACGCCAACCTGGGCAAGTTCGAAACCATCGACCAGGGCGAGGGCGCCAAATACCTCGGCACGCTGCCCTACGTCGATAAATCCCGCATCGGCATTTGGGGCTGGAGCTACGGCGGCTACATGGCCTCGCTGGCCATGACCAAAAACGCCGACCTCTTCAAAATGGGCATCGCCGTGGCCCCAGTCACGAACTGGCGCTACTACGACACCGTGTACACGGAGCGCTACCTCAAAACGCCCCAGGAAAACCCCAGCGGCTACGACGACAACTCCCCCGTGCAGTTTGCCCAAAACCTGAAGGGCAAGTTCCTGCTCGTGCACGGCACCGGCGACGACAACGTGCACTTCCAGAACTCCATCGCCTTTGTCGATGCCCTCATCAAGGCCAACAAAGACTACCAGACGCTGTACTACCCCAACCGCAACCACGGCATTGCGGGCGGCAACACCCGCCTGCACCTCTACCGCCAGATGACCAATTTCGTGACCCAGAACCTGTAAGCGGAAAGGCTAAGGACAGAAGGAACGTCATGCTGAGCCAAGCCGAAGCATCTCTACCGCGCTAGTAATCATACTTACTACTGCGGTAGAGATGCTTCGGTTTCGCGCTCAGCGTGACGGGCTTTTTTGTCGTCTATTTCCGTCCGTTTCTACGCGCGGGTGCCGCGCACCATTCGGGCTTTGCCGAACATATCGGGCACCTCGCGCACATCCTCAAAGCCCTGAGCTTCGAGCAGGGCGGCCGTTTCCGGACCCAGGGCTTCGTTGATTTCCAGGTAGATACTGCCCCCGGGCCGCAGCAGCCCCGGGCCAATTTCGGCCAAGCGGCGGTAGAATAGCAGCGGGTCGTGGTTGGGCACGAATAAGGCTGTGGCGGGTTCCCAGGCCAGCACGTTGTCGCGCATCAGGGGGCGCTCGCTTTCCAGCACGTAGGGCGGGTTGCTCACCAGCACATCCAGCTCGCCGGGCGGCAAGCCCGTGGGCAGGGCCTGCAAAATATCAACCTGCTCAAACACCACGGCCGGGGCCCAGGCCGCGGCGTTGCGGCGGGCCACGGCCAGGGCTTCGCCCGAAATATCCACGGCCAGCACCTGCGCGGCTGGCAGCAGGCGGGCCAGGGCCAGGGCCAAGCAGCCCGAGCCCGTGCCTACGTCCAGCACGCACAGGCCGGCGCGGTGGGCCTGCTCGCATTCAATCAGGCGCACCAGCTCTTCGGTTTCGGGGCGCGGAATGAGGGTGGCGGGGGTTACTTCCAGTTCCATGCCGAAGAAGGGCGCAGTGCCCAGCACGTACTGCACCGGCTCGTGGGCCAGCAGCCGGGCCTGCAGGGCGGGCAGCTGCGCCAGCACACTGGGCTGCACGGCCTGCTGCGCCGCCATCATAAAATGCAGGCCGTCGAGGTGCAGCAGGTGCTTGAGCACGATGCGCGCAATGGCATCGGCCTCACGCTCGGGGTAGAGCGGCAAGAGCGCGACAGTGAGGGCCGTGGTGGTTTCGCGTAGGGTCATCGGGGCAAATGTATGACCAGGGCTTAGCTACCGGCCGGGCCCTACCTTCGCGGCCATGGAAACCGCTGACGTTACATTCATGCGCCGCGCCCTGGATTTGGCGCATTTGGCCATTGGCTACGCCCGCCCCAACCCGCTGGTGGGCTGCGTCGTCACGCACGAAGGCCGCGTCATCGGCGAGGGCTGGCACCGCCAGTACGGCGGCCCGCACGCCGAAGTGAATGCCGTGGCCGCCGTGGCCGACCAGGAATTGCTTAAAAAAAGCCGCGTGTACGTGACCCTGGAGCCCTGCGCCCACCACGGCAAAACGCCACCCTGCGCCGATTTGCTCATCGCCAAGGGCGTGCCCGAGGTTGTGATTTGCAACGAGGACCCGTTTCCGCTGGTGGCGGGCCGGGGCATCGAGAAGCTGCGCGCCGCCGGGGTAAAGGTTGAAACCGGGTTGCTGGCCGAAGAAGGCCGCTGGCTGAACCGCCGCTTCTTCACGTTTCAGGAAAAAAAACGGCCCTACCTGGTGCTGAAATGGGCCGAAACTGCCGATGGCTTTCTGGCCGGGCGCTACTTCCAGCAGGTCCAGATTAGCAGCCCGCAGGCAGGCCTGCTCACCCACCAGTGGCGCACGGAGGAGCAGGGCATTCTGGTGGGCACCCGCACGGCCCTGCACGACAACCCCCGCCTGAGCGCCCGCGACTGGTCCGGCCAGCAGCCCACCCGCCTCGTCATCGACAAAAACCTGAGCCTGCCGCCTACCCATCACTTGCTCGACGGCTCGCAGCCCACCCTCATCTACACCTACCGCCAGCCCTACCACATGGCCAACCTCGACCTCGTGCACCTCTCCGAAGCCAACGACCTCATGCCCCAGGTGCTGGCCGACCTCTACCAACGCCAAATCCAGTCGGTGCTGGTGGAGGGCGGCCCCACGGTGCTGAACGCGCTGATTAACGCCGGCTTGTGGGACGAAATTCGGGTGTTCCGCTCCCCCATGAAGCTGGGCCAGGGCATTGCGGCCCCGAAGCTGGGCTTCAGCGGCTTGCGCGAGCGCACGAACGTTGGGCCCGATGAATTGTTCTGGTACGTGAACGACAAGTAGCGCGGACTTTCAGTCCGCGACTCCGGCACCCATTTTACTAATTTTATTACGCTATTCGCGGACTAAAAGTCCGCGCTACCCCATGGCCGAAACCCTCGCTCTCGACACCACGCTCACCAAAGCGGCACAATACCAGCAATTACTTCCCCAAATCGAAGCCCTCACCACCGGCGAGCCCGACCTCACGGCCAACCTGGCCAACACGGCGGCAGCCTTGCGCCAGGCATTTGGCTTCTTTTGGGTTGGCTTTTACGTGGTGAAAGGCGATGAGCTCGTGCTCGGCCCGTTCCAGGGGCCCATTGCCTGCACACGCATCCGGCACGGCAAGGGCGTGTGCGGAGCCAGCTGGGCCCAGGCCCAAACCATCCTCGTGCCCGACGTGGAAGCCTTCCCCGGCCACATCGCCTGCAGCTCCGATTCCAAGTCCGAAATCGTGGTGCCCATCCTCAAAAACGGCCAGGTAATGGCCGTGCTCGATGTCGACAGCAATCAGCTCAACGATTTCGATGCCGACGACCAAGCGGCCCTGGAGCAACTCATGCAGCTAGCGGCGCAGTGGTTTTAAGGAGCTACTGCGTTTTAATCACAAATTCAAGCACTTTCTTTATCGGGCCCGAATCCTATGAAAAAGCATTTTCACTCCCTCGGCGATTGGCGCCGCAACGTGCTGCTGGTAGCCGCCGCCGGCAGCCTGGGCCTCAGCCTGCCCGCCTGCTCTTCCAATGAAAACAGCAACGATGAAAACGGGGCCGAAGCCAGTTGGGATGGCCAAACCTACAGCCAGGGCGTCATCACCGAAATGACGGAAGTGCAGCCCGGCGAGTGGAAAATCACCGCCGAGCGCCCCGCCGGCAAGGAGGAAGTAGCGGCCATTCTGCACCATGCCGACGGCAAAACCGACACCCTCCAGGGCCAGGCCCTGCAACGCCAGATGCAGGACTACAGCCGCCAAAACCCCGAAAACCGCGCCCAGGGCGGCGGCATGATGAACGTGCTGATGTGGAGCGGCATCGGCTATATGGCCGGCCGCTACATGACGCCCAACGCCGGCTACTACGCCAACCCCGGCATTATGCAGCAAAACCAGGGCTGGCGCAACAACGTGGCCACCGAGCGTCAAAACGGCCGCGGCTTCTTCGGGCGCGGCTTCGGCGGTGGGCGCACCTCCCCCACGGCTGGCATTCAGGAAAGCCGCTCCACGCTGCGCTCCTCGCCCCGCCCCAGCTTCCGCAGCAGCGCACCGGCCGGCCGCAGCAGTGGCTTCGGCAGCCGCGGCGGCTTTCGGGGATTTGGGGGGTGATTTCAGTGAACAGTTATCAGTGAGCAATGAACAGTGAGCGCTAGGTTTCCTCTACACGAATTGCTCACTGGTAATTATTAACCGTTCACTGATAACTGCCCACTGACTAACTGTTCACTGACCATGATAAACCTCCTCCCCCTTGCCGGCGATGTGTCGCCCGCCGTACGCACCCTGGGCTGGGACTGGGCCATTGAAGACGCCTGCCAGCACTACGTGGCCCGCGAAGCCGTGCAGCTCTCCGAGCACGACGCCGAAGTCCTGCTCCAGGCCGCCGACACGCTCTACGACATGCTGGTGCAGGCCATTCCCGACCCCATTCCCGACGAATTCCTCCAGCAACTGGCAATTGCGCCCAACCTGTGGGCCGCCGTGCGCCACTCCTGGAACGATGAGCGCCACTGGCACCTCTACGGCCGCTTCGACCTGGCCCTGACGCCCGACGGCCCCAAGCTCCTGGAGTTTAACGCCGATACCGCCACTAGCCTCCCCGAAACCATGGTGGTGCAGTGGGCCAGCCTGGTAGCCGCCGGCCTGGCCGCCGACGACCGCCAGGCCAACGGCCTCTTCGAGTGCCTGGAAGACCAGTTCCGCCACTGGCGCGACCTCAACCACGACCGCCAGGCCACCTTGCTGCTCACCTACCTGCCCGACAGCGCCGAGGATGAGGCCAATTGCGCCATGCTGGCCGAAGCCGCCCGCACGGCAGGATTCGCCGATACGTATACGTGCCCCATCGATGACATGAAAGTCTCCATCGACGGCGAGGACCGCGGCGTATGGGCCGAAACCGTGCCCGGCCAATGGCAGAAATTCGACTTCCTCTTCAAGCTCGTGCCCTGGGAAATCTTGGCCGAAGAAGAACCCGCCCTTACCGCCGACCTTGCCCAACTGCTCGTCACCCGCGACGTGGTTATTGCCAACCCCGCCTACGCCCTAATTTTCCAGAGCAAAGCCCTACTGGCGCACCTCTGGAAAACCTTTCCGCACCATCCGTTGCTGCTCGAAGCCAGCTTGCAGCCCTTGCCCGGTCACCACGTGCGCAAGCCCTTTTTCGGACGGGAGGGCCAGAACGTGGCCGAAATTCAACCCGATGGCCACACCACCACCGAGGTTCCCGGCGAGTTTGCGCAGCAGCCCCAACTCTACCAGCAGTGGGCCGAGCTGCCCACCGACGCACAAGGCCGCCGCTACCAGGCCGGCGTGTTCTGGGCCGGCGAGGCCTGCGCCATCGGCTTCCGGCGCGACGCGGGGCTGATTACCAACCTATCGGAGTTCGTACCGCACATTCTTGTCTGAACCGCGGATTTATCGGATTCAGCGGATTAGTCGGATTTCGGGGACGATTACCCAACAGCCAACGGCAGCTTAGGTATTCGGCCACAAAAAAAGGCCGCCCACTGGGCGGCCTCTTCACTTTCTAAAAAAACAGTGGGCGAAAAGTCGTCCCCGAAATCCGGTTAATCCGGTTAATCCGACTAATCCGCGGTTCAGACCTTGAGCTGGCAAATCACGGTTTCGCCACCTTTCACTTTCTGGCCCAGCTCCACTTTCACCTCGGTGTCCATCGGCACGAATACGTCGACGCGCGAGCCAAACTTGATGAAGCCGAACTCTTCGCCCTGGCTCACTTCGTCGCCTTCGTTCACGTACCACACAATGCGGCGGGCCATAGCCCCAGCAATCTGCCGAAAGAGCACCAGCGGGCCGGCATCGGACTCCACTACTACCGTAGTGCGCTCGTTCTGGGTGCTGCTTTTGGGGTGCCACGCCACCAGGTAATTGCCAGGATGGTACTTGAAGTACTTCACCAGGCCCGAAATGGGGTTGCGCGTGACGTGCACGTTGATGGGCGACATGAAGATGCTGATTTGCTTGCGCTCGTCTTCAAAATACTCCGGCTCGAACACGTTTTCGATGACCACCACCTTGCCGTCGGCCGGGGCCAGCAGCAAGTCCTCGTGCGTGAACAGATGGCGGAACGGGCTGCGGAAAAACTGCAGAATCAATAAAAAGACGATGACCGTGGCCCCGGCAAATAGCCGGTTTACCAAGTCAGCACCCTTATTGAGTTGAAATACCAGTAGATTAAGCGCCAATAAAATCAGCAGCGTAACGAACAGAATGCGTCTTCCTTCTTTATGAATCTTCATAATCACTAATTTTCGCTGATTGACCGTGATTTCCCTGATTTCAGCGCAGTCAATCGGCGCAACAAGCCGCCCAGCCTGGCAAATTACGGCCAGAAACAGAAATGGCACGAACCAAGCGGCCCGTGCCCTTCCTAACTACGGAACAAAATAACAACCGTTAAAGCAATTTACCATCCGAAAAGTTGCCGGTAGTCGCCTGTTTACCAACCAATGCCAACGCCCATAATCAGCAAAGTCACGGTCAATCAGCGAAAATCCGTGGTTTAGAAGCCACCGCGGAATTTGTACGTCTGAGCCACTTTGTCGATGGCCACCACGTAGGCCGCGATGCGCATCGGAATCTTGTATTTCTGGCTGGTCTGGTACACTTTCTCGAAGGCGTCGGACATGATGCGGTCGGCGCGCTCGGTCACCATTTCCAGGCTCCACTTGAAGCCCTGCTTGTTCTGCACCCACTCGAAGTATGACACCGTGACGCCGCCCGAGTTGGCCAGAATATCCGGCACCACCATGATGCCCTTTTCATTGATAATCGGGTCGGCCGAGGCCGAGGTGGGGCCGTTGGCCCCTTCCACAATCAGCTTGGCTTTGATGTCGTGCGCGTTGTGTTCCGTGATAACATCCTCCACGGCAGCGGGCACCAGCACGTCCACGTCGGAAGTCAGCAGGTCGTTCGGGTCCATCGGCGTGGCCCCTTCGAAACCTTCGAGGCGGCCGCCGTGGGCGTTTTTGTAGGCAATGGCGTCGTCGATGTTGATGCCGTTCTCGTTCCAGTAAGCGCCCGAAATATCAGATACCGCCTTAATCTTCACACCTTGCGCGTGCAGCAGCACAGCGGCCCAGGAGCCCACATTGCCGAAGCCCTGCACGGCAGCCGATACGTCGGCGGGGTTGAGGCCCAGCTTTTTGAGGGCGGCCAGGGCCGACACCATCACGCCGCGGCCGGTGGCCTCGGTGCGGCCCAGCGAGCCGCCCATCACCAGGGGCTTGCCGGTAACCACGGCCGGCGTGGTGGCGCCCACGGTCTTGGAAAACTCATCCAGCAGCCAGGCCATTTCGCGGGGGCCGGTGCCCATGTCGGGGGCCGGAATGTCGCGGTCGGGGCCGAACACGTCTTTCAGGGCCAGCGTGTAGGCGCGGGTGAGGCGCTCCAGCTCGCCGGCGCTCATGGTGGTGGGGTCGCAGATGATGCCGCCCTT
>JBBQSQ010000047.1:0-25258 GCA_038213745.1 Cytophagales bacterium | reverse complement strand
GAGCCGCCGGTGCGCAGGGTATGGCCATTGAGGTGGTGGCCCATTTCGTGGGCCAGGATGCTGATGCCGGCCCAGTCGGTGTGCCCGGCCCGGTTCACGGAATTCAGGAAATCGGGGTTGTAGAGCAGGAACCGCTTGCCGTTGTAGACCACGGCGGCGGCGTTGTCCACGTCGCGGGTGGCACGTAGTTCGAACCGGGCTTTAAGGCCCACGGCATCGGTGATTTCGCGGATAACGTCGGTGGGCGCGGGGGCGGTGTGGGCCTGAACCGGGGCCGTAGCTACCAGTGGCAGCGCCAACAGCAGCGGAGCGGCCAGCCGGCTAAAAAAACGGGGAAGGAAAGTCATGCGAAAAAGGGCGAAGAATGAATGACTACTGACCAATGCCATGGCAAGTGCAATGCCAGATAGCACCCGTTGAAACAGGGTTGTACTACCAAACACCGAACCACCTACTGCTGCAAAGGCCAGCAACGGACGGCACCCGGTTTTCATTGCCAAGCCACCGGGATAAGCCAGGCGGCAAAACAGGTGCAGGGCTGGAAGAATAACGATTTGGGCCGGCTGGCAGTTCATTCAATAAGAGGCGCGGCGGAGAGAAAATGGTTGCGTAGAAACCAAGCCCCCACCGCCCCCCGAGTACCTTTGCGCGGCCGCCACGGCGCGGCTTTTTCCCTTTTAAATCCGTTGATAAACCAAGCCCACATCCACCTCATCGTCAACCACGTGCCCATTGTGGGCAGCCTTTTTGCGGCCGTGCTGCTGGGCGCAGGCGTGCTGCGCCAAAACACCGTCCTCACGCAGGCCGGTTTGGTGGCGGTGCTGGCGGCGGGCCTGCTGTGCCTGCCCGCGCAGCTCACTGGCGAAGGCGCGGCCGCCATCGTGCAGGACATGCCGCGCGTGAGCCGCGCCCTCATTCAAAACCACGCGGCCGCGGCCGAGCTGGGTTTTTGGGTGCTGGAAGGCGCGGCCGCGCTGGCCCTGTTCAGTCTGTTGCTCTTGAAAAGCGCATCGCCCAAAGCCCGGCTCCTAAGCTTACTCACCCTGCTGGTAGCCGCCATTAGCTTTGGCCTGCTGGCCCGCGCCGGCAACCTCGGCGGCCAGATTCGGCACACGGAAATCCGCGAAGGTTTTGGCACACCCGACGAATTGTAATGGTTAATGGTTAATGGTTAACGGTTAATAATCATGTAACCAGTACGGTAACAATCGACTGCTAAACATTGACCGCTAATCATTAACCATTAACCATTAACAACTAACCATTAATAACCTTGGCTTTTCCTTTTTTTGGCGACGATAAATCAACGGTGGCGCGGCTGCTGGGCACGCTGCCCCAAACCGGCCGGGTGGAATGGATTGGCCAGCGGCCGGTGCGGCGCGAACCACTCGTGGCGGTGGCCGAGGCGGAGCTGAAAACCGACTCGCACCTGCTCGGCGACCACGCCCGGCCCAAGGCCGGCGGCAAGCGGCAGCTCACGCTCATTCAGCACGAGCATTTGGGGGCAGTGGCGGGCTTCCTGGGGCTGGATGCCCCGCTGGACCCCGGCCGCCTGCGCCGCAACCTGGTGGTGAGCGGCCTGAACCTGCTGGCCCTGAAAAACCGCCAAATCCAAATCGGCGACGAGGTGCTGCTCGACATCACCGGCGAGTGCCACCCGTGCTCGCGCATGGAAGAAGAGCTGGGCCCCGGCGGCTACAACGCCATGCGGGGGCACGGCGGCCTCACGGCGCACATTGCCCGGGGCGGCACCATTCGGGTCGGCGATGTGGTGCGGGTGGTAGCCGCGGCGAAGCCGGGGGAGTAACTTTGGGCAGGGAGGACCGTTTGGGTAGCTCGGCCTTTTTCGCCCTTATTCTTCCGTTTCACTTCAGCCCCTGCGTCATGAACACACCCCTACTTTCATTACCCAAAGCTGGCCGTCTGGCTGGCGCTTTGCTGAGCCTGGCACTGCTGGCCAGCCCCGCCGCGCAGGCCCAGACTGTGTACGGCCTCGGCACGCTGACCATGGATTTCTTGGGTAACCTGGCCGGCTCGCAGGGCATTGCCACCATCGACCCCACCACGGGCGTGGCTGGGGCCACCATTCCGGTGCTGGGCGTGGCCGTGGGGCAAAGCCTGGTAGGCATGGATTTCCGCCCCAGCAACCGCCAGCTGTACGCCCTGGGCTACGATTCGGTGGCCGCCGCGCCCGCCGCCAACGCCCAGCTCTATGTCCTGAACCCTACCACCGGTACCACCGCGCCGGTGGGCAGCGCCGTGCGCTTGGAGCTAGGCCGCCACCTGGCCCGCGTGGGCTTCGATTTCAACCCCGTGGCCGACCTGATTCGGGTGGTGAGCACCAACCGCGCCAACTACCGCCTCAACCCCACCACCGGGGCCATTGCCGGCACCGACACCAACCTAGCCTACGCCAGCGGCACGCCGGCCGTGCCGGGCATTGGCGCGGTGGCCTACACCAATTCCTTTGCCGGGGCCACCAGCACCACGCTGTACGCGTTCGATGAGTTGAACAATGGGCTGCTTTCCATTGTGAGCCCGCCCAACACTGGCACGCTCACGGCACCAGTCACGGTGCTGTTTGGAAGCTTCGGCGTTGGCTCGCCGGCGGCCATTGATATTGACATTTACGCCAACGGCATCACCAACCGCAACGAGGCTTTCCTGACGGAGGTAACGGCCACGGGCAGCAGCAACTTCTACCGCCTGAACCTGACCACCGGCCAGGCCACGCTCGTGGGCAACACCGTGCCGCGCGTCATTCCTTTTGCGCTCCGTGATATTGCCGTGGGCATTGGCACGCCGCTGGCCACCGCCCCGGCCGCCCTGGCCCAGCTGGCCAGCGTGTACCCCAATCCCGCCCGTGGCACGGCCACGCTGCGGCTGCCCGCCGCCCTGCGCGGCACCCAAGCCACGGCCGTGTCCGTGACCGACAACCTGGGCCGCGTGGTGCTCACCCGCACGCTGGCCGCCGGCACCGCCGAAACGTTAGAATTGCCCTTGGCCACGCTGGCTCCTGGCAGCTATTTAGTACTGGCGCAAACGGCCCGGGGGCTGGTGGCCAAACGCCTGATGGTGCACTAATGGAACCGACCGAATTGACTACCTGAAAGCCTCAATCTTAGCGGATTGGGGCTTTTTTGTGTCCTGTTTTTGAAAGCAGGAAATTATGACATAATTTAATAATCAAAAACACCTTAAATCCTCATCCAAAACGCCAACAGTACACGTAACTGATTGGTGCGTGGCCCTTACAGCGGCGCTTATCACTTCGGCACTTTCTATTCACCAACCTTACTTTCCAGTTCATGCGCACACCCTTACTTTCGCCCCAGGCATCGCGCCGGGGCATTCGTCATTTGTTGGGTGCCGCCGCGTTGGGGGCGGGCCTGCTGCTGGGCGCACCGCGGGCGCAGGCGCAAACCATCTACGGCCTGGGAACGGTGACGCCGAACAACGTGGGCCAGCCCGTGGGTGCCCAGGGTCTCATCATTATCGACCCGGCCACGGGCGCGACCAGTACATTTACCCCGACGCCAATTACGAGCATTACCCTTGGGCAAACGCTGGTAGGCATTGACTCCCGCCCCAACACCGGCCAGCTCTTTGCCCTGGGCTACGATGCCGCCCTGGCCGCGCCCACCGCTAATGCTCAGGTATACATCCTCAACCCCACCACGAGCGTGCTGACGGCGGTGGGGGCGGCCATTCGCCTGGAGCTGGGCGGGGCCACCGACCGCATCGGCTTCGACTTCAACCCCACCGTGGACCGCATCCGGGTGGTGAGCACCAACGACCGAAACTACCGCCTCAACCCCGTTACGGGCGGCATTGCGTCCGCCACCGACGGCAACCTAAACTACCTCGGCGGGGCCCCCACCGACCCCGGCATTGGGGCGGTGGCCTACACCAACTCCTACATTGGCAGCACCAGCACCACGCTCTACGACTTCGATGAGCTGAACACGACCGCCGCGACCACGCCCGGCAACACGGCTATTCTGTCCATTCAGAACCCGCCCAACAACGGGGTTCTCATCGCCCCGGTGAACGTGACATTTGACGGGTTCCCGACAGGTTCGCCCCAGGCCATTGACATCGACATCTACTTCAATCCCACCACGGGCCTCAACGAGGCTTACCTGACGGAGGTAACGGCGGGAGGTAGCAGCAATTTTTACTCCTTGAATTTGGCTACGGGCGCGGCCACCCGGCGCGGCAACACCGTCCCCGCGGTCATCCCCTTTCAGATTCGCGACATCGCGGTGGCCATTGCGCCACCCACCCAGCCGGCCCTCACCGGCCAGCTGCTGTATGCCGTGGCCGGCGGCAACCTGATTTCGTTCGATTCGGGGGCTCCCGGCAACATCCGCTCGGCGGTGAACTTTGGCGGCGGCATCGCCGCCGGCCAGACGGTGGTGGGCATTGATTTTCGCCCGGCCACGGCGCAGCTCTACGCGCTGGGCTACAACCCGGCTACTACCGCCGCCAGCATTTACACCGTGAGCCTGACCACTGGGGCCCTTACGGCCGTGGGCACCACGCCCAACCTGGCCCTGGGCGGAGCCAACGCGGCCGGCATGCCAATTGAGCGCATCGGCTTCGACTTCAACCCCACGGTGGACCGCGTCCGGGTGGTGGCGACCAACGGGGCCAACCTCCGCCTCAATCCCAACGACGGCAGCCTCACGTCCGCCGATACAAACCTGTCGGCCAACGGCGTGAGCGCGGCCGCTTACACCAACAACCAGAGTGGCACCAATACCACGCAGCTCTTCGATTACGACGCCACCACAGGTATCCTTTACCTGCAAAACCCGCCCAACAACGGCACCCTGGTTAGCCAGGGCAACAGCGGCCTGACCGCCGCCGCCGCCGATGGAGCCGATTTCGACATCTTCAACACGCCCAACACAACCACTAATCTGGCCCTGCTGGCCGTGAACACCGACGCCACGGCCGGCCGCACCTCGTTTGATAACCTGTATTCCATTAACCTGACCAATGGGGCTGCTACCAACCTCGGCACCATCGGTTTCGGCACCAATGTGTCGGGCCTGGCTGCTTTCTTCTCGGCCAGCGCCCTACTCACCTGGAACGGCTCGGTGAGCACCGCCTGGGGCTTGGCTGCCAACTGGACCCCCGCCCAGATTCCCGCCGCCAACAACGACGTAATTATCCCGGGCGGCACCCCCAACCAGCCCACGGTGAGCGACGCCCAACAGGCCCGTGGTGTGACGCTGAATAGCGGTTCGGTTTTAACGTTGGGCGACGGAGCCGTGCTGAGTGTGGGTGGCAACTTCACCAACAATTCCGGTTTTGTCGCTTCCACCGTTGCCGGTGCGGGCCGAGTAGTACTGACAGGAGTTGGAACCCAAACAATTGGGGGCACACTCTCCATACTACCCAACCTGACCGTAGGAACCGCAACGGCGGTGCTCGGCGGTCCAATATCTATTCGTCATGCCCTCATTTTGAATGGCAACCTAACCTCAACCGGGCAAATCCTCAAGCTAATTTCAGAAGGCGTTGGAACGGCTTACGTGGTAAATAACGGTGCTGCCGTCGTTGTTGGTAATGCCACGGTGCAGCGCTACATCGACCCTAGCCGCAACGGCGGCCTGGGCTACCGGCACTACTCGGCCCCGGTGAGTGGCAGCACGGTGAGCGACCTGGCCACCACGGGCTTCACCCCCGTGGTGAACCCCGGCTACAACACGAACCCTACGCCCAGCACCACCACACCATTCCCCAACGTGTTTGGCTACAACGAAGCCCTGGTGAATTCCAGCGGCAACCCCGCCCCGCAGGATTTCGACAAAGGCTACTTTTCGCCCAACACGCTCGGCGATGCTCTGGAAGTGACGCGCGGCTACACCGTGAACATCAACGCCGCCGCGGTGGTCGACTTTACCGGAACGCTCAACAACGGCGCTACGCCCCTCACCACCGGCCCGCTCACCCGCGGCAGCCAGGCCGAAAGCGGCTACCACCTGCGCGGCAACCCCTTCCCCGCGCCCCTCGACTGGGACGCCATGGTGCGCAATAACCGCCTGACCAACGTGGAAAACGCCCTGTACGTGTTCAAAAGCAGCGGCCAGTTCTCGGGCTCCTACGCCAGCTACGTCAACGGCGTACCCGCCAACGGCGGCACCAACGTGGTACCCGTGGCCCAGGGCTTCTTCGTGCGCACGGTGGCTGGCCAGACCGGCAGCCTGGCCTTCAGCAACGCCGAGCGCCTGACCACCGACCCCGGCACCACGTTCCAGCGCGGCACCGAAACCCGCCCCATCCTGTCGCTCACACTCAGCAACGCCGCGGCCGCCACGCAATTGGCCGTGTATTTTGAAGCCGGTGCTACGCCCGCTTTCGACCGCACCTTCGACGCCGTGGCCCTGCCCAACGCCAACGGACTGGCCCTGGCCACCGAAGCCGGCACCGAGGCCCTGGTCATCAACGGCCTGCCCGCCCTCACCGGCACCGACGTGCTGCTGCCCCTGCGCCTGGCCGCCGCCACGGCCGGCCCCTACACCCTGGCCGTCGACCAGCTGGCCAACCTGCCCGCCGGCTACCACGCCTACCTGCGCGATGCCCTCAGCGGCACCTTCACCGACCTGGCCACCACCCCCTCGCTGCCCCTGACGCTGGCCGCCAACGCCCCGGCCGGTGGCCGCTACGCCCTGCTCTTCTCCACCCAGGTGCGGGTGCTGGCCGCCGCTCCCGCCGCCCTGGCCCAACTGGCCAGCGTGTACCCCAACCCGGCCCGTGGCACGGCCACGCTGCTGCTGCCCACCGCCCTGCGTGGCACCCTGGCCACGGTGGTTTCGGTGACCGACAACCTGGGCCGCGTGGTGCTCACCCGCACCCTGGCCGCTGGTGCTGCCGAAACGCTGGAACTGCCCCTGGCTACGCTGGCCCCCGGCATCTACTCGGTGCAGGCCCGCACGGCGGCCGGCCTCGTGGCCAAGCGTTTGGCTGTCCAATAAAGAACCAACACAATTGCACGCAAAAGCGGCCCCTGCTCATGAAGCAGGGGCCGCTTTTGCGTTTACTGACCAGTTGGGTTCGGCAGCGAACCGGAAAATACCGCAAACCTAGGTGCGCTTCGAAAGGCGCTGCTTGCCTTAGCCGGCGCGGAATTGGCATAAAAAAACCTCTCGCCAAAGGCAAGAGGCTTTCCGAGCTATGAAAACAACTGTCCCCTGTAGAGACACGCGACTACTTACGCCTTCGCTGCACTACTTGGATTGCAGTCGTGATAAGGTTTTGTAACCGCGGGAATTAAAAATTAATCATTTCGGCTCCCGAGGCGAGGAAGCGTCGGCCAATGCTAACGCGGCCAGACAATCAATCGGCCTTAATGCCCTCGCCAACGGCGATTTCGACTACCATCAGCGCGGCGGCCAGCAATCCCGACTGGCGTAGCTGCTCAAGCGGAAGAATGCGGGTCGGCTTATGGTGATGAGGGCCATTATTAAACCCTGACCGCTGGGCGGCCTCCAAACCCCGCTAGCGCCTCAACTTTTCTGTTTCACTCTCGAATCATTTGCCATGAAAATACCTGCAAAACTACTTAGCTTGCTGGGTGGTGCCAGCCTGCTGTTGGCCACTGGCTGTCAGAAAGATATCCTAGCGCCTGCCGTTCCTGTGGTGACGGGCCCCATTAGCGGCTACGTCCAGGCCGACGACGAAAATGGCGCACCGCTCGACCGCAGCGGCATCACCATCACCGTCGACAATTCCTCGCCCAAGCTCACCGCCACCACCGATGCCTCGGGCAAATACGCCTTCGACAACGTGCCCGCCGGCACCTACAACCTCACGTTTGCCCGCACCGGATTGGGCACTTTCCGGCGGTTGTCGGTGGCCCACCTGGGCGGCCCCGACCCCACCTTTCTGCCCAACGTGAGCTTGTCGCAGGTTTCGGGCACCCTGGTAACGGCCCTGACGAGCGCCGGACCGGCCGCCAACGGCAACCTGCTGTTCCAAACCACCGCCACCAACCCCAACCCGGCCAACCAGTTGCGGGTGGCCGTATTTGTAGCTTCGGCCGCCGACGTAACGGCCACTACCGGCACCCTGCTGGGCGTGTACACCGTGATGACCACCGCCGCGGGCGCACAAGGCATCAGCGTGCGGGCGGCCGACCTGCGCAGTGCCGGCATCGCCGCCGGCGCTACCGTCTACGCCGTGGCCTACGGCGCGCCCGTTACCAATCCCGGCTACATCGACCCCACCACCGGCCGTACCACCTACGCCGACCTGAACCCCACTGCCTCGCCCGCGCTCAGCTTCGTGGCTCCGTAAGGAGGTGCGTGCCACTGCGCAAAAAAGCCTGCCCCACAACACGCGGGGCAGGCTTTTTTACGCATTGGCGGAGGGCCGGAGTTGTTCGCAAGCGGCGCATTGCCCCAAGGCTACGCCCCGTCCATCCGGACGATTTTGGGCGTGAAGGAGCCCAGGACGTCCACCAAATCGTGCTGGCTGGCCATCACGGCGTGGATGTCTTTGTAGGCCATCGGGGCTTCGTCCAGGCCGCCGCCAATCAGTTCGATGCCGTGCTCGGCCAGGTGCTTGCGCACCTGCGCTTCGCCCAACTCGGCCTTGGCGCGGGTGCGCGACATGAGCCGGCCGGCCCCGTGCGAGGCCGACGCCAGCGACGCCGCCAGTCCTCGGCCCCGCACAATGAAGCCGGGGGCCGTCATCGAGCCGGGGATGATGCCGAGCACGCCCGCGCCGGCCGGCGTGGCCCCTTTGCGGTGCACCACCACTTCCCGGCCATTGGCCAGCCGCTCCTTCCAGGCGAAGTTGTGGTGGTTTTCTACCTTGGCCAAGGGCCGCTCGCCCAGGGCTTTGGCCAGCCGCTGGTGAATTTGGGCGTGGCAGGCCGAGGCGTAGTCGCCGGCCAGGGTCATGGCGGCCCAGTATTCCTGGCCGGCTTCGGTGTCGAGGCCGAGCCAGGCCAGGTGCTGGGCTTCAGTGGGCAGTTGGCATACGCCCTTGGCCAGTTTGGTGTAGTGCTCGGCAATGCCCGCGCCCAGGCCCCGCGAACCGGAGTGCGACAGCACGCCCACGTACTGGCCCACGGGCACGCCCAGCTCGTTGGCCGCTTCGGTGATTTCGACAATGCCGAACTCCACAAAGTGGTTGCCGGAGCCGGACGTCCCCACCTGGTCAGCGGCTTTGTCGAGCTTATTTTTCAGGAAGGGGATAGCCCGAAACTCGTCGCGGTCGAGCACGGCGTGCCCCTGGCGCTGCCCCCGCTCCCAGGCCCGGCCCGAACCGAACCGGGTGTTGTCGAGCAGGATTTTGCGCAGCTCCTGGGTGCGTTGCGCCAGGTATTTGGGCGGCAAGGCGAACACCGATAAGGCCATCCGGCAGCCAATGTCCACGCCCACGGCGTAGGGAATCACCGCGTTATCCGTGGCCAGCACGCCGCCGATGGGCAGGCCGTAGCCGTGGTGGGCGTCGGGCATGAGCGCGCCGGCCACGGTCACGGGCAGCTTCATGGCCGTTTCCATCTGGTGAATCGCGCCCGCCTCGATGTGCTCAGCCCCGAACACGGCGTAGTCCTTGCGCTCGACCAGCGCAATGTGGCGGTTGGGCGGCGGCAGCAACGCCGCCGCCGTGTGGCTCCAGTCGAGGTGGGTGAGGTAGTCGGTGGGGTTGGCCAGAAGTTGGCCCAGCAAAGCCAGATGGTCGGTTTGAGCGAGTTTTTTGAGGTGCTTGCGCTGCAATTGTGCCAGCGCCAGCCCGATGGCCCGGCCTTCGGGAAACCCGAGGGTGCGAAGGTCGTTGCCGCGTAAAAAATTGGCCATAAAAATGGGGTTTGCACGGGGTAGAGACGCGACACTTCGCGTCTCAATCGTTGATGAAAAAAAATATAAAACAAGCCGGGCAAAAGGACGCATCGTCCGCATTTGCTCTACCAGACTGAGCTACTGCCAGCAAGCCAACAGGCGGGACTCGAACCCGCGACCCAACGAATCGAAGTAGGACGGTGCTACGGCACCGGCCCGTTTTATCAGAAAAAACCGGAGCAACAAGGGTCCCGCATATTGGCCCAGGGGGGCGACGTGACCGGTCGAAGTAGCGCGAGACTACGGCATCCGGTAACTAAGAAAGTGATTGAGAAGGGTTAAAAACGTACAGCCTCTTTGGTGTTTTCAGAACGAAGTAAGACTGCACTACGACACCTTTTCAACCCAAATCCTGTCCGAGGCAACAAGCGCCCGGCCCTCTAGTCCTGCTCTACCACTGAGCTACGGAAACGGCCTCGCAGCAGCTTCCGGCGGGATTCGAACCCACGACCTGGGCATTAAAAGTGCGAAGTATGGCTGGGCTACGACACCCGGACAGAAGTTGAAATCAATGCATTGGGGCAAAAAGCGGCGGTATCTATTGAATAGCGCGTCTACCAATTTCGCCACTCGCAGTTTCGACGCTACGAGGCGGGACTCGAACCCGCAACTCTTTACAGAACTAAATCCCGAAGTATTACCTACCTACGGCACCCAATACAAACATTTTGTTTCCAAACGGGGCAACAGGCACCCGGCCAGCTGGCGCGGCCCTACCCATGCGCATTCGCCCTGCCTCGCGGCAGCACTTCGGGAGTCGAACCCGCGACCGCACCTAGTTGGAGCGAAGAAAGGCCCGGCTACGGCACCCACCTGGAAACATATGGCACTCGGCATTCTCCGAAAATTCAGGGCAACAAGCGGCGGGCGTATCAACCGGGGCCGAAGCCACGGAGGGGGAATCGAACCCGAGAAACGGCCCCGAGGGGCAATTCTTTCACCAGCGAAGTAACGCCCACCTACGGCACCCGAACCATGCGGAGTTGGCCGAGGTGGGAAGCGCCCCCGCAAGCGAAGGGCGGCATCCCGGTCGGCGACTGCCCCAACTGGGCAGCCGTCTTCCTCATGTCGGCAGCTTTAAAACGTAATTCATGTTGTTTTTATTTTGAAAGAGCAGTAAGCAAGGGGAATCAGCGGCGGGCCACATTTGGTGAAGGGAATCGAACCCTCACCGCCGAAGCGGCCACCCAGCACCCGCGAAGTAGGCCACGCCTACGCCACCTTGCGCCGCAGCGGCCGGGGGTTCCGCTTTATTGCCCGGCCGGGTTTATCAGGTTTTACAATTCGATTTTCTCGATTTCAGTCAGCGCCGAGCCGCCGTTATCCAGCGCGTTCAGCACGTCGAACACCTTATCCGACCAGCCGGCGATGAGGGCCACGCCCGTTTCGGGGCGCACCTCCAGCGGCACGGTGCCGTGCCCGGCCAGGTCGAAGAGGTAGAGGCGGGCGTTGGGGGCCACGGTGCGGCGGTACGCGGCCCATTCCCGGGCCAGGGTGCCGCCGTCGCCGGTGCTGTTCCAAAGCTGCACGTCGGTGAACAGCATCACCTTGTCCACCACCTCGCGGCGCTGAAGCAAGTCGCTGATTACCAAGTGCCCGTTGGTGGAGTAGCCCACCTCGCCTTCGCGGCGGTAGAACTCCTCCACGTTGCGCAGCACCGGCCCCCGGGGCAGGCTGATGCGCTTCCACACATCGCCGAACATGCCGGTGATGACGTTTTGGCTGCGGCTCTGGAGCAACATGCCCAGCACCAGGCTCACGTCGTAGAGCAGCACTTTGCTGCGCGGCGAAATGGCCTTTTGCATGGAGCTGGACACGTCGCAGGCCACCACCACGCGGGTGTCGGGCCCGAAACCGCGCAGGTTCACGGCGCTGTGCGCAATGGCCGTTTCCAACGCGGCCAACACGCTGGCCACGTGGCCGCTCGGCAAGGCTTTCACCTCCCGATAGGCGGCCAGGAAACGAAACGGCAGCTGCTTGCTGCGCGCCACCGCCAGCCGGTCGGCCAGGGTATCGCACACCCGCTCCATCGCCGTTCCCGACACGTTGGCTTCGAGAATGTTGCGCAGATTGCGGAGCAAGGCCATGTAGCCCAGCTTGCCGCTGCCAATGAGCGTTTCCCAGGTGGTGCGGACGGCCGTTTGCCGGTCCGCATCGGTGGCGTAAGTCCCCTGTCCTACCGCCGACAACTCGGTTTCCCAAGTGTAGGGCGTGGGCAATTCGCCGCGCACCAATTGGTCGAACAACGCTTGCTGGGCCGCATCCTTGGCATTGGGGTGCACGAGGAAGAGCGCATCCCGCAGGCGCACGGCCCCGTCGCGGTCGTACTTGGCCAGCTGGTAGCCATCGAAACGGTTGAAGCTAAGGGCCAGGCCTTTTTGCAGCTGCTTGGAGAGGCGGTTGAGGACTTTGTTGCCGCTCCGGGCATTAGCCAGGGCGTAAAAAGCCAGCAATTCCGTGATTTCATCGGGGCGCTGCACCACGCGGGCCACCAGGCGGCTCACGAGGCTGTCGCCGCGGTGCAACTGGGCCAGCTCCACGCACAGCACCAGGGGCACGGTGCGCAAATGGAGGCTTTCACGGGCATACACGGCCAGTTGCGCCACGAAAACGGGGTCGTTTTTGGCCACCAATTCCCGCAGGCGCTGCAAGCGGGTATCGGCCGTTTCGTAGAACTGGTCGCTGAGCGCGGCCGTGGCTACGGCGGCGTACAGCTCCACCTGCGGCGTGAGGGTGAAGGCGGGCGCCCCCTCGTGGTTGACGGTGGGCGCGCTGTTTCGGGAGAAGAAGTTGAAGCGCATAGTGGGAATTTTGTGAGAGTGAAAAGTATTGCTGATACTATCAGAGCGTCATGTCGAGCGCAGCCGAGGCATCTCGCTCAATTGGTTTAACAATTGGGTTAGTACTGCATGCGAGATATCTCGGCTGCGCTCGACATGACGTTCTATTTTGCGTCGAATCATGAATTTTTATTACGACAATTCGAAATTCAGTTTGAATTATGCGCACCTCTTCCAATCAAATAAAAACGTGTTTTTATTTGGGAATTAATGACATGAAAAAGCCCGGCTTTTGCGGGCCGGGCTTTTCTATTTCGCGTGATTTACGCCGAAGTTATCGGCGCATCCAACAAAGAAGAAAAGCACGGCCGCACCCTTTATCCTGGCCGCAATCGGACTGGAACTGTTTCGGCTCAGGCAGGTAATTGGGGCGGATAAGGTGCATGGATTGAATAGGTAAGCGGTTGATAAACCGGCTAACAACAAAAAACCCGAGCGTTATGGGCTCGGGCGGTGTCGGGTTTCAGCGGGGGCTGAAATCAGGCAAACATACCGAGCGGAGACAGCCGTTTTGGCTGCATCTTATCCGAATTGCTAGTGAATGTTAGGTGGCGGTACATGGTTGTTTGCTTTTGGTGGGACAAAGGTTAGCTATTAATTTTAATTGCGCAACTTATTTTCAAAAATAATTAATAAATATTTTTGAACCCGATTAATTTGAGTCGAATCATCACATTAATTAATTGACAATGGCTAAAGCACCAGACAATTCAGCTAATCATTCAGACCATCCTGCTGAATAAAAACGGCAGCGGCCGATTGTCCTGTTAGTGGCAGTAGTATTGCGGCCGTTCTAGTTCTTTCTGTTTCCGTTTACGGCAAGCTAAAGCTTACCCCACGCGTCTCATGCCCTGTCTTGCCACTTCTGACCACTACACCCTTGACCTGCCCGCCGGGCACCGCTTCCCCATTGCCAAGTATGCCCTGATTCGGGAGCAGCTGTTGTGGCAGGGCATTGCCGCGCCGACGGATTTCTACGAGCCGGGCCTATGCGCGGAAGCCGATGTGCTGCGGGTGCATACGGCGGCGTATTGGCACAAAGTGCGCGACTTGCAGCTATCGGCCCGCGAGGTGCGCAACCTGGGCCTTCCCCAGAGCCCGCAGCTGGTGCGGCGTTCGCTGAGCAGCAGCGCGGGCACACTGCAATCGGCCCGGAACGCGCTGCGCGACGGCATCGGCCTAAACCTGGCCGGCGGCACCCACCACGCCTTTGCCGACCGGGGCGAGGGGTTTTGCGTGCTGAACGACCAGGCCATTGCGGCGGCGCACCTGCTGGCGCACGGGCTGGCGAAGCAGATTTTGATTGTAGACCTCGATGTGCACCAGGGCGATGGCACGGCCAGCATTTTCCGCGATGAGCCACGCGTTTTCACGTTTTCGATGCACGCCGGTGCCAATTACCCGTTGCGCAAGGAGCAGTCGGACCTGGATGTTCCGCTGGCGCTGGGCACGGGCGATGCGGTGTATCTGCAGCAGCTCACCGACACATTGGAACCATTGATAGATGCCGTGCGGCCGGATTTTATTTTCTACCAGGCCGGGGTGGACGTGCTGGCCACCGACAAGCTCGGCAAGCTGGCGCTCACGCCGGCAGGCTGCCGGCAACGCGATGAATTGGTGCTGGGCTTGTGCAAAGCGCGGGGCCTGCCGGTGGCCGTGAGCATGGGCGGTGGCTATTCCGAGCGGCTGGCCGACATCGTGGACGCGCACTGCAACACCTTTCGGGTGGCGTTTGACTTGTGGCCGTCCTGACGCGGCGGAGCGCGGCCGTACCTTTGCCACCGATGAAAAAAGCTGATTCGGCGCATCCCGCGCCCGTTACCGTGCCCGTTCGCCAAGCTGAGAAGCCGGCTGGCACGCCCGCCCAGCAGGCGTTTCGCCAAGCCATTCTGGACGTGGAAAACCTGCGCGAACGGCTCCGCGACCTCCGCGCCGAGCAGGCCGACGCCCGGCGGTGCTACTGGCAGCAGGTGGGGCCGGCCGCTACGGCCGTGGTGGCCGCCCGCCACGCCCTGTACCTGCCGCTGGAAGAAGCTCTGCTCCTGGGCTACTTCAGCCGCTTGGAAGAACAGCAGATTACGGGCGTGATTTTGGGCAATGCCCGGAACCTGGAAACCCGGTTTGGGGAGGATGAGGCGGTGATTATCCACAAATATGCGCCGGCTGGGTTTCGCAGTGCGTCGGGACGGCAAGCGGCCGGTGCAAGCACGGCGGGCCCAACGGCCGAACCGGAATTCATTCCCGACCCGACCCTGGCCCCGCACGAGCAGGCCGCCGCCCAAGCCAAAGCGCGCCGCAAAACCAAGGCCCAGCGCCAGCAGGAAGCCGCCGCGCAAGCGGCCCAAGCTGACCAGAAGCAACTCGAATCCAACACCAAAACCATTTATCGCCAGCTGGCCCGCACCCACCACCCCGACCTGGAACGCGACCCCGAAAAGCAAGCCGGCAAAACCGCCCAGATGCAGCGCATCACCGAGGCCTACGAGGCCGACGACCTCTACACGCTGCTGCAACTACTGGCCGAATCGGGCCCGGCCGATGCCGAAGCCGATGATGTGCTAACGCGCTACACCCGCGCCTTGCTGCAACAGCAAACCCAGCTAAAGCAGGAAATGAACGAACTGAAATACGGTCCCAATGGCTTCATCAGCACTTCGGGCAAGAAGCAGGAGCTGGAACTCCGCCAGCTCAAGCGCGACCTGCGCGCCGAGGCCGAGTACGTGCAGCACATCGGCCGCCTAATGGGCGACGCCGACGGCTTGCGTGACGTGTTGCGCCAGCTCGCCGCTGAGGGCCTGGAGAGCATCTAGCGCGTAGGCACCATCACACGCAAGAGCCGAAAAAAGAACGTCATGCTGAGCGGAGCCGAAGCATCTTTACCGCGCCAGTAAATAATTACTATAGCAGTAGAGATGCTTCGGCTCCGCTCAGCATGACGGATTACTAATCCTGATTACCTGACGGCTTACGCGCCTTTTGAGGCCAGAATGTCCACCATTTCGATGTGGGGCGGGCTGGCCCAGAGGTCGGCGTGGGTGCCCAGGGCGGCGGCTACCTGGCCGGCAAGGTGGGCTTTGCGGCCGGCTTCGTCGGGGAAAGTATCGAAAATACCGAACGTGGACGGCCCGAGGCGCAGCGCGTACCACGTGGTGGTGGCGGGCTCGGCTTCGACGATGGGCAGGGCACCGGCCAGGAAATCAGCAACGGTTTGCTCGTGGCCGGGCTTTACTTCGAGGCGGACTAAAAGGGCAACTTTTACCATGGGAAAAAGAGAGAAAAGATGAATTATTCTCCTTCAACAGCGGCGAATTCGTTTCGGCTGTCGGTGGGCTAAAAAACTACGCGATAAAGCGCACCGCGGATTTTACCACGTCGGCATCGCGCAGAATGCGGTTGTGGCCCAGGCCGCGCGTGGCGTGCAGCAGCGCGCCGGGCCAAGCAGCCACAATTTGCTGGCTTTCGGCGAAGGGGATTATTTCGTCGGCTTCGTCGTGCAGCACCAACACTTTTTCAGCTCCGACCGAGGGACCCGCGGCCGCAGCGGCAAAGGAGTCGGCGGGGCGGCCGCTGCTTTGCTCGATATGGGCGGCAAACCGCGCCACCAACTCATGGGGCAAGTGTAGAAAATCAGCAAACCGCTCGGCTACTACCCGCGGCCCCACCGGCGCACTGATGAGCACGAGGCGTGGCAACGCTGCCCCCGCCGGCAGCCGCACCGGCAGCCCCGCCACCGACGCCGCCCCAAAAGAATGCGCCACGATGGCCCGCACCGTGCCCAGCGTGTCCACCACCGCCTGCACCGCCCCGCCGAAATCGGTAAGGGTGGCCTGCCGGCCGCTCGACGCGCCGTGGGCGGGGCCATCCAAGGCCACCACGCGGTAGCCGGCCGCCACCAGCGGCTCCACCCAGGCCCGCCAGAAACTGGCCCGGTGTTCCCAGCCGTGCACCAGCACCACGGCCGGCGCAGTGGCCGGGCCCCACTCGTACACGGCCACGGCACCCGTTTCGGCGGCTACGGTGCGGCGGCGGGCATCGGCCAGGGCCGGGACCTCCCAGGCTTTCAGGGGCAGGCGGCGCGGCGTCACAAACAGGGCCCACGCCTGCCGAAACGCCAGCGCCGGGACCACCGCCCACGTGATTCTCAACTGCCAGCGCAACCACCGCAGGCCGGGCGGGGGCGACGGGTAGCGAATCTGGGGGGCGGGAGTGGCTGGTGCTTCGTCCATAAACAACTGGTGGACCGGCGAATAATTATTGGTCATGGCTTGGGGTGCCGCACAAGCAGGCGTTTGAGTTTGATTGAAGTCAAGTCAAATTTTTCAGCGGCTCAATGCCAATGATGGCTAAGCCACCTGTGGTTATGCAGCAAAAAGCTCTAGCCGCAACTGCCCCATTATTACTTGAAAAGGGATTTCATCGTGCACCCGGGCTACTTGCAGCGCCCCGGCCAACGTGGTGAGCACCTGCACCGCCTTGGCCGCGGGGCTGCCCACAAAGCGCAGGGCACCCGTGGCCCGGCCCACCGCCAGCACCTGCGCCAGCCACTCGGTCAGCTCGCGGTTGAAGGTGCGCAGCTCGGCCTGCATGGGCGCGGGCAGGGTCCGAAAATCGGCGGCCAGCGCCCCAAAAAGGCATACCCGGCGGTCTTGGCCAAGGTGCGTATCGTACACGGCAAACAGGGCTTCGAGCTGCTCGCTGGGGGGCAGCTCGGCCACGCGGGGCAAGTCGCGCCACTTGCGCAGCCGCCGCAGCTGGCGGGCCACCAAGGCCGTGCCCAAGTCATCTTTGCTGGGGTAATGGTAGTGAATGGCCGCGGGCTTCACCCCCAGCGCTTTGGCCAGGTGCTGGTAGCTAAAGGCATTGAAGCCCCGCTCCAACAGCAGCCCTTCGGCCAGGTCGAGGATGCGCGTGCGGGTATCGGGAACAAGGGTATTGGAAGGAACTTGAGCTGTCATAGCAGAGTAAATATACAACTTACTTACTAATTAGTAAGCATAAAATAAAGAAATAAAAAAGGGCCAGCCCGCAGTAAGGATGGCCCTTTTATCAACTCAACTACTGCCGCCGGGGGTTGGCTACCGCTCTTCCGGACCCTGGCCCAGCGCATCAACAGCGGCCTGCACCGCCTCGGCCCGGTAGGCCGGCGCAGTGGCGGGGGCTTTGAGCAAGCGCAGCAGGCGCTGGTATTTCTGGCGGCCCTCAGCCAGCATCTGCTCGCTTACCTCGATGGTGAAAACGCCAAAGGGCTCAATTTTTTGTACCCCCACCAAGAGAAACCGGTCGGCGTGCAGGGCATCGGTGTAAAAGGCAGCCTGGCGGTCGTAGTCATACGCCGAACACTGCCACAGGAAATGGTCGGCATCGCGGGCGTTGGTGGTTTTGAAGTCGATGATGGTAAGGGGCTCGCCGGGCTGGCTCACCACCAGGTCGGCGCGCAGCTTGCAGAGCGTGTCCGTTTCGGGCTCGGTGAAGAGCACGCTGGTCTCGGGGGTGCCCTGGGCCAGCAACTCGGCCAAGTGGGTATTGAGCTTCACCCCCTCCACCAGCCACCACACCAGCGTATCGTTCAGGCCGGGCTGGCCGGCCACGTAGTCGGCGGGCTCCAGTAGGGCAGTATGGAAGGCCGTACCGAAGCTCAACGCGCCCTCGTTGGCGCTGGTTTGGGGGCGGGGCGGGCGGCCATCCAGGGCATCGCGCAGGCGCGAGAGGTCGGAGTTGGCAATAGCGGGGAGCGCGCGGTAGGTGTCATAGTCGAGGCGCAGCAGGTCGGGACGGCGGAAGGGAGCGGTAGATTCGGGCACAGGATTTAGCATGGGTCGAAAAGGTAACAGAAAAATCTGCGAAAAGGCTTCACCGCCCGGCAATTTTGCCCGGCCATCGGCGCTGGCAAGTCGACTTACGTACCCCTGAAACCGGCGACCATTTCCCGCCTTATCAGCGGCAATTTCCCCTCCCCTACTCATGGCTTCCTGGATTCCCTACGCCCTGCTCTCGGCCCTATTCGCGGCCCTCACCGCCATTTTTGCTAAAATCGGCATCAAAGGCGTCGACTCGGATTTGGCCACGGCCATCCGCACGGTGGTCATTTTGCTGCTGGCCTGGGGCATTGCCATTGCGCGCGGGGCCACGGCCGGGCTGCCGGCCCTCACGGGGCGGACGTGGCTGTTTCTGGTGCTGTCCGGCGTGGCCACCGGGGCGTCGTGGCTGTGCTATTTCCGCGCCCTCAAGCTAGGGCCGGTGAGTAAGGTGGCCCCGGTCGATAAGCTGAGCGTGGCGCTTTCGCTGCTGCTGGCCGTAGTATTTCTGGGCGAAACCATCAGCCTGAAGGGAGCCGTCGGCGCGGGGCTGATTCTGGCCGGTACGCTGGTGCTGGTGTGGGGGTAGATAATGGTTAATGGTTAATTAATTTATCATTAACCACTAACCGTTAACCATTAATTACATGCGCCACGTCAGCGACACGTTCACGACGCGGCCTTCAACTGGGGCCCACAGCTCGCGGAAAACGGGGTTATCCAACGGGGCCAGCACCACTTTTTCCCGGCGGGTCTGGCGGTAGTCGAGCAGGTTTTCGCCGTTCAAGGCCAGGGTATAGTTGCCTAGATGGTAGCGCAACAGCGCGGCAAACAACGGGTAGCCGGACGTGGTGCGGCCGTCAGACAGGTATTGCTGGCCGATGTAGGACGCCTCCAGCCCCGCGCTGAAGGCCTCGGTGAATTCAACCAAGCCCACGGCGGCAAACTTGTGGCGGGCGGCCAGCGGCAGGTGCGTATTGGCCGCGTCATACTGCCGCCGGGCATCGGTGAAAACATAGCCCAGGTAGAGCTCGGATTCGTCGGCGCGTAGGCGCACGTAGGTTTCCAGGCCGCGCGTGGAGAGCGGGGCGGCGGCGTTTTGCCAGGTGAGGTCGTTGGCTCCGAACGGGCCGGCAAAACCCAGGCCGTTCAGCACCAATGGATTGCCGAGACAGGTATAAAAGAACGACTGGTTCACGCTCAGCACCAGCAGCTCATCAAATCCGTCGAAGGTGCGCTGGTAGTTCATGTCGCCGTTCAGGCCCAGCGAGGTTTCGGCCCGCACGCCCTGCAAGGCCCGCACCAAGGGGTAATCGCGCTCGTCGAGGCTGTTGATGTAGGGCACCGGGGCGCGGTAGCCCAGGCCCCCGTTTAGGCGGGCCGTGAGGGCTTCGGTGGCTTTGTAGAGCAGCGCCAGCCGCGGCAGCACAAATGCGCCATATTGGTTGTGGTGGTCGAGGCGCAGGCCGGCTTGCAGGCTCAGGCGGGGCAGCAGGTGCCAGTCGTCCTGCACAAATGCGCCCAGCGTGTGGTAGGTGTAGGGGCTGCGCAGCGGCGTGGCGCTGTTGTTATAGGAAGCTAGCTGCTCACCGTTGGCATTCAGGCCCACTACTACGGTATGGCGCGGGCCAGCGGCGTGCAGGTAGCTAGCCTCGGTGTAGTAGGTGGTTTGGTAGGCGGTGAAAGCGTCGGAATTGGTGTTCACGTCGCGGATGAAATCCGTGATGGTGCCCTTGATGGTGAGGCGGCCGCCGGCCAGCTCGTCGTTGGTGTAAAGCAGGTCGGCGGTGTTGCGCAGGCTGGTGTTGTCGACGAAAAAAACGTGGCCGCCCACCGGGTCGAAGCCGGTTTTGAGCTCCTGCGCATCGCCGGCGCGGCGGCTTTCCAGGGTGCTGGTGTAGCCCAGCGCCACCTGGCTGTGGCTGTTGGGGTAGAAAAACAGGCGGGGATGCAGGTTGAGGTTGCGCACCCGGGGCACGTCGAGAAAGCCGTCGCCGTCCACGTCTTTTTCCTGCTGGCGCACCACGCCCGCGTACAGCGAGTAGCCCCAGCGCGCGCCGCGCCGGGCCACGAAGCCGTTCAAATCCGTCTCGCGCAGGCTGGTTTGGTTGAGGCTGGCGGCGTATTGCGGCTTGCCCAGAATGGGCGTTTTGCTCACCAGATTCACCAAGCCGGCAATGGCCCCACCGCCGTACAGCGTCGAATTCGAGCCCTTAATCAACTCCACCTGCCGCAAATCGAGCGGCGGCACCGTGAGCAGCCCAAACGAGCCCGCGAAGCCCCCATACAGCGGCACGCCGTCGCGCAGAATCTGGGTGTACTGCCCCGGCAGGCCTTGCAGGCGCAGGTCGAGGTTGCCGGTGGTGGGCGAGGTGGGCTGAATCTGGGTGCCCGCAATGTCGCCAAACAGGCTGGCAATACTGGCCGGCTTGATGCTGCTCTCCTCCTCCATCTCCTCGGCCCCGAGCACCTCCACGCGGGTGGGCAGGTCCTCGATGCGCGAGTTGGTGCGGGTGGCCGTCACCAGCACTTCTTCGATTTCGACCCCACCCGGCGCGAGCAGCAGCGCGAGCCTCGCCCCCACCGCCGGGGCCGCCACAAAGCGCGGCCGGTAGCCCAGTGCCGTGATGCGCAGGCGCGTACCAGCGGCCGGGGCGGGGGCCAGCACGGCAGTGCCGGTGGCATCGGTAGCCGCCCCTATGCCCGTACCAGGCACCGACACGCTGGCCCCAATCAGCGGCTCGTGGCGCAACGAGTCGAGCACCTCTACGCGCAGGCTTTGGGCGGAGCTGCATAGCGGCAGCAACAGTAGCAATAGCGGCAGTAGCAATGGCGGCGGCAAGCGCAAGCCGCTCCACCGCTCCGGGCAAGCAGCCCAACGCATCAACCAAAATGAAGGGACCCAGGCAACCATGTTGGCTCTTTTTCCGAGATAGTAAATAGCGGGCAAAAGTAAGCCGTCGCTTACCACGCCGGGGCATCACGCCGGGAGGAGCCCCAAAAAAAAGGACGCCCTGTAAGGCGCTCCCATCGGCCGCGTCTCATACACAGCACCAACTCTCCATTTATCATGAAGAAGCCCTTCTCGTTTCTCGCCCCCCTATTGGCCTCGCTGCTGCTGCTGGCGGCCTGCAACAAGAACACCGACGCGCCCGCTCCCGCCAATGTCGCGCCGGTCGGTGTTACCTATGCCCCCCTGCGCCAAGGCACCGTGACGGCCCAGGGTGGCGTGTCGAGCGGCGGCGGAGTAGCCGTGGTGAAGGGCAGCGACGGCAACGAGTACGTGCAGTTCAAGGAAGATTTCTACTCCGATTTTCACACCGGCTCGCTGGGCATCTACCTGGCCAAATCCAACGACCTGATTCGCAACCAGCGCGCCGCCAACCCGGCCAATGTGCTCCGGGTGGGCACCATCACAAAGTCGGGCATGCAGCAGCTGACGGTTACGGGCATGTCGGCGGGCTACTCGCACCTCATTCTGCACTGCGATGCGGCACAGTACAACTTTGGTGCAGCGGCCCTGCAATAAGCCAACGGCCATGACTCAGCATTACGCTCCGGTTTTCTTCCGCTGCCTCCGCGGCATGGCCATGGCCGGGGTCGGGCTGCTGGCCACGCCCGCCCACGCCGGCGGGGGCTGGACGCGCCAGCCCGGCCACGGCTACGCCAAAGTCGGCCTCACGCTGGCCAATACCACCAAGTACCACCCGCTCGAAGGCGGCACCATCACCACGGCCAAATTCCAGCAGCAGGTATACAGCCTCTACGCCGAGTACGGCCTCGCCAAGCGTCTCGAAGCTACCCTGAACTTTCCGTTTTACCGCCGCGCCACTTTCCCCGAAACCAGCCCCGGCCAGGGCGTAGGCGACCCCGAATTCGGCCTGCGCTACGGCCTACTCACCGGCAAGTGGCCGCTGGCTGTGCAGGTAGCCGCCCAGGCCCCCCTCGGCGACCCCAACCAGCGCGGCTTTTACCAGCCCGACCCCAGCAGCTTCGTGTACCTGCCCACCGGCAATGGCCAGTGGAATATCTGGACCCGCGCCGCCCTCTCGCACACGCTGGGCACCCTGCCCGCTTTCTTCACCCTTGAAGCCGGCTACAACTTCCGCACCGGCGGCTTCACCAACCAGTACACGCTCGGGGCGCAGTTTGGCTACAAATTCTTCGACAAACTCTGGCTCACGGCCAGCGTGCGCAGCCTCGATAACGTGCGCGCCCCCAACCCCGCCAAGCTGGCCAACATCGGCCTCGGCGAGGGCGTGGCCTACTCAGCGGCCAGCCTTGGGGCCAGCTACGCCATCACGAAGCATCTCTCGGCCACCGCCGATGTAGCCGGCGGCTTCGGCAAGCTGCGTAACGTGTACTCGGGCGTGCAAAGCACGTTTGGGGTAGCCGTGGAGTGGTAGAACGCCTTTGGCTTAATGAGGAATGAGGAATGAGGAAGTTCGGCCACTCCCGCCCATTTTCTAATTCTTCATTCTTCATTCCTCATTCTTCATTAAAAATAACTCACTGTCCTGCCACTTCGCCGCCTTGGCCGCAATCTCGGCCAGTCCCAGATTATGAATACTGCCCAAATGCGTGGTCTGGAACTCGCGGTGCGGCACGTAGCTGCCGTCTTCCACGGCGCGGCCCACTTGCTGGTACGCATCCCGAAACGGCACGCCGGCAATGATTAATTGATTGATATTCTCGACCGAAAATATGGGGTCGTATTTCGCCTGCTCAATCACGCCGGCTTTTATCTGGATTTCGGGCAGCGCAAACAGCAGCATATCCAGCAAGTCGGCAAACTGCATCATCGGCCCAAACAACAGTTCCTTCAGCAGCTGAAAGTCGCGGTGGTAGCCGCTGGGCAGGTTACTAGTAGCCAGAATAATATCGTTAGGCAGCGCCTGGAGGCGGTTGGCATGGCCGCGCACCAGCTCAAATACGTCCGGGTTTTTCTTGTGCGGCATGATGCTGGAGCCCGTCGTGAACTCCTTGGGCAGGTTCACGAAGCCCAAATCCTGGCTGTTGTACAGCACCAGGTCATACGCCAGCTTGCCTAGGGTGCCAGCAGCGCCCGCAATGGCAAAGGCCAGCGTCTTCTCCGTCTTGCCGCGCAGCATCTGCGCACCCACGCTGCTCACCGCCACGCTGCCAAAACCCATTTCCCGCGTCGTCATTTCCCGGTCAATTGGGAAGCTGCTGCCAAAGCCCGCGCCCGAGCCCAGCGGGTTCTGGTCGGCCACCCTGTGCGCGGCTTCGAAGAGCGCCAAATCCAGCAGCAAATGCTCGGCGTAGGCCGAAAACCACAGCCCGAAGCTGCTCGGCATGGCCGCCTGGAAGTGCGTGTAGCCGGGCAGCAGGTCGTTTTTGTGCGCCTCCGCCTTTTGCAGCAGCACCTGCACCAGCGCCACCATCTTGGTTGAAATCTGCGCGGTATAGTCTTTCAGAAAAAGCTGAATAGCCGTCAGAACCTGGTCGTTGCGCGAGCGGGCCGTGTGGATTTTCTTGCCCGCATCGCCAAATTTCTCAGTCAGATACGATTCAATTTTAGAATGCACGTCCTCAAAGTCGTCCTCAATCCGGAACGTGCCGGCAGCCACCTGGGCCAATAGCTCATCGAGCCCGGCAATGAGCTGCTGCCGCTCGGCTTCCGAAATCAGGCCCACTTTGGCCAGCATATTGGCCTGCGCCTTCGAGGCCCGCAGGTCGAAGGGCGCGAGGTACATATCCAGCACCCGGTCCTGCCCCACGGTAAATTTTTCGATGGTATCGTTCACCGAAAATCCTTTTTCCCAAATCTTCATAGCGCAAGGTTTCGCGAAGTTGATTGCAGGACGATTAAGTCTCGCAAAGTTTAAATCAATATTTTGCTTGCTACTATTTTTCTTAAAATTCGACAAGCATCATATCTATAATCGAACACAAACGGCTACTTGCCTTCGCGAAACTTATTCCAACTTAGCGCTACTTTGCGCGCCGAAGTTTGTCAGCAGCTCAATGTAATCCCGAATGCCGGCCCGTATTTCACTCACCAGGATAAACTCGTCCGGCGTGTGCGAGCGGGCACTTTCGCCCGGCCCCATTTTCACGGTTTCAAACGGCATCATGCTTTGGTCCGATAGCGTGGGCGAGCCGTAGGTTGTTTTGCCCATTGCGACGGCTTTGCGTACCAGCGGGTGGCTTTCGCTGATGCGCGAAGAATTCAGGTGCGTGGAGCGCGGCGTAATTTCCGCCTGCATATTGGCCCGCAGGTAGTCGATGATTTCCTGATTCTGGTATAGCTCATTCGTCCGCACGTCCACTACGAACTGGCAGTGGTCGGGCACCACGTTGTGCTGCGTGCCGGCGCTGATTTGCGTGACGGTGGTTTTCACCGGCCCCAGCAGCGGCGACACGTTGGCAAACTGATGCTGCCGCAGCCACTGAATATCATCGAGTGCTTTGTATAGGGCATTTTCGCCTTCGTTGCGGGCGGCGTGCCCGGTTTTGCCGTGGGCGGTGCAGTCCAGCACCAGCAGGCCCTTTTCGGCTACGGCCAGATGCATCTCGGTGGGCTCGCCCACAATGGCAAACTCAATGGGCGGCAGGTCGAGTACCACGATTTCCAAACCCTGCTTTCCCGATATTTCCTCTTCGGCGCTGGCCACCAACGCAATGTTGTAGGCCATGCTCTCGCGTTCGTAAAAATGGCAAAACGTCGCGATCAGCGACACCAGACAGCCGCCGGCGTCGTTACTGCCCAGGCCGTAGAGCTTGCCCTCCCGTTCGAGCG
>JBBQSQ010000046.1:0-25903 GCA_038213745.1 Cytophagales bacterium | reverse complement strand
GAGGCATCTCGCGGGCGGTAGCAACCTAATCGTGCCAATGACTAAATCATTACTGCCGCAGGCGAGATGCCTCGGCTGCGCGCGGCATGACGTTCTGCAAAAATCAAAAAAACGCTACTGCTTGCAGCCCGCAAACGACCGGACCGTAGTGTAGTGAATGGCAAAGTCGGCCTTGCCCCGGTCGGGGGTCACGAATAGCACGTAGTCAGCAAAGTCGCGGGCCGGGGCTTCGGCCCACAGGCCGGCTTTATCAGCAAAAAGCTTGTTGTTCTCCTTGAATACCAACAGGTCCGCGAAAGCCTCCTCCGGCTCTACGTACACTGTGCCGAAGCAGTAAGCGCGCCGCGCAGGGTCGGTTTCGAGGTACACCGAACCGTAAATTTTGCACGGTTCGAGCGGGCCGGCGGTGGCAGGGCTTTTGGCGGGCAACAGGGCCAGCAGGAACGTGAGTAGGAAGGAGAGCATCTGGGGGAATTGTTGAGTTTTGGGGGCTGAAGGGTAAATAAAGAATGCAAAAGGCCGGATTGTCGTTCAACTCGGCACTTAACCCTTAGCCCTCAAAACTCCCTAAAACGCCTGAATGATGGCCGTAAAGTCGGCTGCTTTCAGCGAAGCACCGCCAATGAGACCGCCGTCGACGTCGGGTTGCGAAAAGAGCTCCTTCGCATTCTGCGCGTTGGCCGAGCCGCCGTAGAGAATGGTGGTATCGAGGGCAGCCTGGGCGTCGTAAGCGCGGGCAATCTGCTCGCGGATAAAGGCGTGCACTTCCTGCGCCTGGGCGCTGGTGGCCGTGCGGCCCGTGCCGATGGCCCAGATGGGCTCGTAGGCGACGATGACTTGGGCAAACTCCTCGTTGCTGAGGTGAAACAAGCCGTCGGCAAGCTGCTTGCTGATAAAATCGAAGGTCTCGTTGGCCTCGCGGGTGTCCAGCGACTCGCCCACGCAGAAGATGGGTTTCAGGCCGGCCGTCAGGGCCGCTTTCAGCTTCTGGCCCAGCAGGGCATCGTCTTCGTGGAAATACTGGCGGCGCTCCGAATGGCCCAGAATCACGTATTCGCAGTCCACCGAAGCCAGCAGCTTGGCCGATACTTCGCCGGTGAAGGCCCCGCTCTCCTTCTGGTGGCAGTTCTGCGCGCCCAAGTGGAATTTCGAGGCCTTGGGCAGTTGCGCACCCACGGCGTGCAGCAGGGGAAACGGCGGACAAATAACGATTTCCGGGGCGTTGGCGGCGGCGGCGGCTTCGCCGGCCAGGTCCGTAATTTCGGCTACCAGGTCCAGGGCCTCGGGGTAGGTCAGGTTCATTTTCCAGTTGCCGGCAACGAGATTCTTGCGCATAAGTAGGCGGGGAGATAAAGGGGGAATTGTTACTCGCAAAGCTAAGGGCCAAACGCCACGGCCGTGAACCGCGCAAAAACGCTACTACGCCACCTTGCGAGCCGCAATTTCGGCCTCGGCGGCCGCAGCGGCTTCGTCGCGCAGCTGCCAGTGGGTTTTGCGCCCGCCCAGCCGCGAAAGCACCACGCCCCAGATAGCCACCACGGCCGCCCCCGCCAGCGCCGCCCAGCCCAGCTCCGGAATTTCGCTCAGGCGCACTTTCCAGATGGCCACCAGCGCCCAGGCCACCACCAGCGGGAACACCGCATCCCGAAACACCCGGCTGATAATCAGGCCCAGGCTCACCACCGTTACGATAAGCCCCAGGGTAAGCGTCACGGAAAGGCCCTGGGCCATTTGCCAGCCCAATTGTTGCAGTCCAATAATGATATTGATGACGGATGCCACCGAAATCCAACCCAAGAACAGCGAAAAAGGCACGCCCGCCAGCCTCGGGGCTGCATCGGCAAAAATGCGCCGCCGCGCCCGGCCGTAGGTCGCAATCAGGGTGCCGAGGATGAGCAGCATGACGCCCACGCTGGGCAAAATCAGCTCGTAGGCAAACAGCACCACCCAGGTGCCGGTCGCGATGTTGGCCAGCGTCAGGGGCTTGGCCAGGGCATCGGGCAAGGATGCCTCGCGCTGGGCAGGCAGCAGCTGCCACACGGCGTAGATGGCCAACGCCAGGAAAATCACGCCCCAAATGCTGAACGCATAGCCCGCGGGCGTGAGCAGCGTCGGGTACTTGGCCGATACCACGCCCATGGTTTGCCCGGCAAACGGGTGGGTATTGGCGTAGTAATTCAGGAAAATATTGCCGAAAATTGCCAGGGCAGCTACCCAACGCCAGAGCCAGCCAATGGCCGACCGATTGGGGGCCGCATAATGGTCCGGAGCAACCGCAGAAACAGACATGTTGTGCTAATTAAAACGTCGGGTGGTGGGTGGGGTAACGAACTTACGGATTAATCCCTAACGGCGGTTCTGCCGCTGCTCAGCGCCCCGGCAGCCGACCAAAAAGAGTTGGCCGAATGGGCTTGTCAGGCTGCAAAGTACTCTTCTACCCGCTCGTCGGTCAATTCCCGCTTCAGCAGCTGCCCATTTTGGGCCGGCGGAAAGGCATTGCGGCAAAACCCGGCCTGCCGCTGAAAGTCATACAGCGCGTGGCAGTACCCGTTGATGACGAGCGCGGCCGCCGTTTCCTCCACCGTCCAGAACAGCTGGGCCGTGACGGGTAGCTGCCGGTCTTCCACATCGGCCACGTTGTACACGTGCAGCGCGTCGAGGAGGCGCATCTCGTCGCCCGGCTCCACGGCGTAGAGGTAGCCAGTCGTGCCATCGTCCTCAAACACGACGCTCACGCTCCCCTTCGCCGCCGTGCTATCAAACAAGGTTTCCGTGCCAACCGTAAATTTTACCTCCGCTCCCAGCTGCATGGCGCTACACCTTATCGGCCAGGAAACGGGCCGTGTGGTTCGTGTCTTTCAGCTTCACCAGGTCTTCCGGCGTGCCTTCAAACAGCAGGTGGCCGCCGTTGAGGCCGCCTTCGGGGCCGAGGTCAATCAGCCAGTCGGCGCACTTGATGATGTCCACATTGTGCTCGATGATGAGCACGGAATTGCCCTGCTCAATCAGCGCGTTCAGCGCACCGAGGAGCTTGGCAATGTCGTGAAAGTGCAGGCCGGTGCTGGGCTCGTCGAAGATGAACAGGATTTTGTCCTGCTGTAGCGTCGCGCCCTTGGTGAGGAAACTCGCCAGCTTCACGCGCTGGGCCTCGCCGCCGCTCAGCGTGTTGGCCGATTGCCCCAAGCGGATGTAGCCCAGGCCCACGTCCTCCAGCGGCTTGAGGCGCTCGGCTACTTTGGGCTGGCTTTTGAAGAACTGAACGGCATCCGAAACCGTCATTCCCAGCACGTCATCAATGCCCTTGTCCTGGAACTTGATTTCCAGAATGTCCTGCTTGAACTTGTGGCCGCCGCAGCCCTCGCAGGTTAGGTAGATGTCGGCCATGAATTGCATCTCGATTTTCACCTGGCCCTCGCCCTGGCACACCTCGCAGCGTCCGCCGTCCACGTTGAAGCTAAAGTGCGACGGCTTCAGGCCCCGGGCCTTGGCCAGCGGCTGCTCCGAAAACAGCGTCCGGATGGCATCGTAGGCCTTCACGTAGGTAACGGGGTTGGAGCGCGACGACTTGCCGATGGGGTTCTGGTCCACGAATTCGACGTGCGACACCTGCCCGTTCACGCCCGTCAGGCGGTCGAACTTGCCGGTGCTTTCGCCCGCGCCGCCGCCCAGCATCTTCATCAGGGCCGGGGCCAGAATGCGCTTGATGAGCGTGGATTTGCCCGAGCCCGATACGCCCGTCACCACCGTCATCACGCCCAACGGCAGCTTCACGCTCACATTTTTAAGGTTGTTCTCGCGGGCCCCGGTCAGCTCCAGGGCGTTGCGCCAGGGCCGGCGCACTTTGGGCACCGCCACTTCCATGCGGCCGCTCAGGTACTGGCCGGTGTAGGTGGTGGTGTCCTGGAGCAGCTCGGCCATGGTGCCCTGAAACATCAGGTTGCCGCCGCCGCTGCCGGCTTCGGGACCGATGTCGATAATCTGGTCGGCGGCCTCCATCATCTTTTCCTCGTGCTCCACCACCACCACGGTGTTGCCGAGCTGCTGCAAGGAGCGCAGCACGCCAATGAGCTGCTCGGCATCCTTGGGGTGCAGGCCAATGCTCGGCTCATCGAGCACGTACATCGAGCCCACCAGCGCCGAGCCCAGCGAGGTGGCCAGCGAAATCCGCTGGCTCTCGCCGCCACTTAGTGTATTGCTCAAGCGGTTCAGGGTGAGGTAGCCCAGGCCCACGCGGTTAAGGTAGCCGAGGCGGTTGGTGATTTCCGTCACGAGGCGCTCGGCTACTTTGGCGTCGTGCTCATTCAGGCGCATGTTCTCGAAGAACTTCAAGCCCTCCGAAATGGGCAGCAGCACGATATCGGCAATGCTGCGGCCGTCGATGCGCACGTATTGGGCATCCTTGCGTAGGCGGGTGCCGCGGCAATCGGGGCAGGTGGTGCGGCCCCGGTAGCGGCTTTGCAGCACGCGGTACTGGATTTTATGGGTTTGCTCACTCACCCACTTGAAGTACTTATCCAGGCCGTCGAAGTGCTTGTTGCCGGTCCAGAGCAGGCGCTGCTCGGCTTCACTAAGGTCGTTGTAGGGCCGGTGGATGGGAAAATCGAAGCGAATGCCGTTTTTCAGCAGCGGCTTCAGCCACTCGCCCTGCTTCTCGGTGCGCCAGGGCGCAATCGCGCCTTCGTACACCGTCAGGCTCTTGTCCGGAATCACCAAGTCTTCGTCAATCCCCAGCACCGAGCCGAAGCCCTCGCAGGTCTGGCAGGCCCCGTAGGGGTTGTTGAAAGAGAAAAAGTTGACGCTGGGCTCCTCAAAGGTGAGGCCGTCGAGCTCAAATTTGTCGGAGAAAGTTCTTATCTCGGTGCCTGGTGCCTGGCCTGCAATTGCTAACTGCTCACTGCTCACTGTTAACTGCACAACGCAAGTGCCGTGGCCTTCAAAAAACGCGGTTTGCACCGAGTCGGAAAGGCGGAAGAGCAGGTCCTCATCATCCGGCCGCAGCACGGCGCGGTCAATCATGATGGACACGTCGCCCTTCACTTCGGGCTGGCCCTCCCCTATCAGGTCCTCAATCTGCGAAGTCACACCATCTACCACCACGCGGCTGTAGCCTTTTTGCAGCAGCAAATCCAACTCCTTATTCATGGTCCGCGTCTTGTCGGCGCGGTAGAGCGGGGCCAGAATCATGGCCTTGGTGCCCTCGGGCTGGGTGGCCAGGAAATCGACCACGTCGGCCACATTATCCTTGCGCACCTGCTCGCCGCTCACGGGCGAGTACGTGCGGCCCACCCGCGCAAACAGCAGCTTGAGGTAGTCGTAAATCTCGGTGCTGGTGCCCACCGTCGAGCGGTTGTTCTTGATGCTGACCTTCTGCTCGATGGCAATGGCCGGCGAGATTCCCCGGATGTAGTCCACGTCGGGCTTGTCCATGCGGCCCAGAAACTGGCGGGCATAGCTACTTAGGCTTTCCACGTACATGCGCTGGCCCTCCGCATAAAGCGTATCAAACGCAAGGCTCGATTTGCCCGAGCCCGAGAGGCCCGTCACGACGATAAACTGATTGCGCGGCAGGGCCACGCTGAGGTTTTTGAGGTTGTGAACCCGGGCGTTTTTGATGAGGATGAATTCGCGCGGGTCGAGGTTGTCAATGGCATTGTCGGCGGGGGCCGAAACTTGCAAAGCGTCTTTTTTGGGCATAAACTGACTAACAGCGAGGAGGGGCCGGAAGGTTTCGGCCACGGGCAATTGCTTGCTACTACGAAGGTACGGCCAGGGCAAAGGGGGATGGAGACCCGCTGCCTGTTTTTACCGGCTAATTTCCTGAATAGTCGGAGGGCTTCCTTAACATTACGCCTTCTTTCGCTCCATCGATAATTGCATGAATTCTACCAGTCCCCTCGCTGCCATAAGTCTCGTTATTGAGCAGGTTCGTGCAAGTGCCCGCACCAATACAAGCTTGTTCCAAAACAATGAAGCTGCTACCCGCGCTGCATTGATTGAACCACTGCTGCGGGCGTTGGGCTGGGATACGACCAATGTACGCTTGGTTGAACCGGAACGAACGGTAGCCAATAAACAGTCGCTGGACTATTTGCTAAAAGATTTTGAAGGGAAAATCCGGTCAGTCATCGAAGCCAAAAAGCTGGGCGAAAGCCTGGACAAGCTGGGGCATGTGGGCGCTTTAATCGGTTACGCCTTTTCGCTGAAGCCCCAAAACTTCTTTATCACGGATGGTCTTAACTGGCATTGCTACTCGCCTACGCACTCACAATTCCAGCCTGTCGAAACGCTCAATCTTGCGGACGCCAACCCAGTCGAGGCGGCCCTACAACTAGTTCGTTGGCTCGATGCAGCTCAGAGTGGGCACGGGATTTCAATACAGCAGACTGCTCAAGTTCTGGCCCTGACCAGCCATGCACCAGTCGCTACCCCCAATAAGGCCGCCAAGCCAGTTACCAAGGCACTTCAGCAACCGAAGACGCTAAAATCTGAAGCGGCTGATTTTGTCGAGGTGAGTCAGTTGAAATCGCTGGATTTACCCGCTGGCCAAAAGCCTAAGCTGCTGCGGCTACCGAATGGCACTGTCAAGCCGATTTCGATTTGGAAAGATGTTTTGCTTGAGGTTTGCCACCTGGTCCTCGATACCAACCCGCACTTACAGCTCCCATTACCGGATAAAGCAGGAAAATCCCGCTTCCTATTCTCCAGCAGAAAACCAGAAAAAGGGTCAAGCTCACCAGCTTCTTACAACGGCAAACCGGTATTCATCGGAACGCACTATAGTACGGCCGACTGCATCGCCAATGCCCTTTATGCCCTATCCAAGCTGTCGGCTGACCAGCATTCAACCACCTTAGCTGTGAGCTTCTAATTATCATTAAATCAATAAAGAAGAAACTTATTTTTCATTAATTAGAAATTTGTCTAAATATCTTTGTACCATTGCATATCCATTCCATAAACTGCCGCTCGCCTCATGCGCACCCTTACCCGCATACTTCTGAGCACGGCCGCAGCCGCACTGCTCAGCACCTCTAGCGCATTGGCCCAGACCACCCGTCCCAGCCTCACCGGCACCTGGACAGGCACGCTGATGGGCACCTTGGAGTTCACGGCCCACCTCACCGACCCGGCCGGTGGGCCGCGCACGGCCACACTCGACATTCCGGCCCAGCACGCCAACGGACTGGTGATGCAGTTCACGACGCCCGCCGACAGCGTGTACCTGCGCATGCGCCAGCCCGTGGCCGCGCAGTTTGCCGGCCGCCGCTCGGCCGATGGGCAGCAGCTGGTGGGCGAATGGCAGCAGGGCCTGCGCTCATTCCCGCTCACGCTCAGCCGCGCGGGCAGCGCCAAGGCCGCTGGCCCCAACCGCCCCCAGACGCCGCAGCCGCCCTTCCCCTACCAGTCGGCCGAGGTGACTTTTAAGAACGAGAAAGCCGGCGTGACCCTGGCGGGCACCTACACCGTGCCCGCCGATATGGGCCCGTTTCCGGCCGTGGTGCTGCTCACCGGCTCGGGGCCCGAAGACCGCAACGAAACCATCTTCGGCCACCAGGTATTCGGCGTGCTGGCCGACTACCTCACCCGCCAGGGCGTGGCCGTGCTCCGCTTCGACGACCGGGGCGTGGGCCAGAGCGGCGGCACCCAAAAGGGCCTGACCAGCGCCGACTACACCACCGATGCCCAGGCCGCGCTGGCCTGGCTGCGCGCCCAGCCGGGCATCCGCCGGAACCAGGTGGGCCTGCTGGGGCACAGCGAGGGCGGCACCGCGGCCATTGGGGCTGCCACGCAGCCGGGCGGGCCCGATTTTTTAGTGCTGCTGGCCGCGCCCGGCATTGCCGGCGACGAAATGATGGTGCTGCAGTCGCTGGCCCTGGCGCGCCTGCAAACCACGAACGCGGCCCAATTGGCAGCCATCGAAAAACAGCAGCGGCGCATGACCCAGATTGTCCAGCAAACGCCCGACGACGCCCAGGTCCGCGCCCAACTCCTGGCACTCTACAACCCCACCAACGACCCCGGCATGACTACCGCGATGGAGTCCCAATTCGCGGTGATGGTGTCGCCCTTCTACCGCCACCTGCTGGCCGACCGCCCGGCCCAAACCCTTGCCCACGTGCACTGCCCGGTGCTGGCCCTGGGCGGTAGCAAAGATTTGCAGGTGCCTGCCACCCGCAACTTAGCCGCTACCGCCGCCGCCCTGAAAACGGCCGGCAACCACGACGTAACAGCAACGGAATTGCCCGGCCTCAACCACTTATTTCAGACTGCCCCCACCGGTAGCCCGGCCGAGTATGGCACGCTTGAGGAGACATTTGCCCCGGCCGCGCTCCAGCTTATCGGCGACTGGATTGTGCAGCATACCCACAGGTAATTCAGGTGTGCGATGACATCCGAATCTTACAATGGCCGGCTACGAAGGCCGGCCATTTGCATTTCCATGCGTGGCGATGCCGTGCGAGCAGTAGTTGGCGGAAGAAAACATTTGTTGTACTTTTCAATCCAGATTCATTATTAAACACTTAAAATCACCGTTTTATATATTCTGATTCTATGATAAGAATTTTACTTGCTACGCTCCTTACTATTGGGCTTTTGTTCCAAGTCGCGGTAGCTGCTCCGCCCACGCCCACGCCCACGCCCCTCAACGGCCAGTGGCGTGGGCCGTTAAAGCTGCTGGGCGGCCAAATCATCATTTCCATCACCATCGTGCCGCTCACCAACGGCACGTACTATGCCGCCCTCGATGCGCCCCAGCAGCGCATCAGCCGTATGCCCGTGGAAGTAGAGTTGAAGGACGACAACCTTACCCTGCGCATCGAGCAGGCGGGCAGCAGTTTCGTGGGCAAGGTGCTTGACAATGGGGCCACCCTCAAAGGCATCTGGAAGCAGCCCGGCGTAACGACGCCCGTGGTGTTGCAGCGCGCGGCGGCGTCGGTGCAGGTGGCCACGAAGTTCAAGGCCGCGCCGCCCTACCGCCAAACCGATGTGGTTTTCCCTAATCCTACCACCAAGAACCAGCTGAGCGGCACGCTCACGGTGCCGGCCGGCGAGGGCCCGTTTGCCGCCGTGGTGCTGCTCTCCGACTTTGGCCCCCAGGGCCGCGACGTGGAAGTGCCCGGCTACCGCATGTTTGGCCAGCTGGCCGACTACCTCACCCGCCACGGCGTGGCCGTGCTCCGCTTCGATGACCGGGGCGTGGGCAAATCGGGCGGCACCTACGCCAATGCCACCACCGCCGACCTCGTGACCGACGCCCAAGCGGCCCTCGCCTACCTGCGCGGCCGCCCCCTGATTGCGGCGCACCGCGTGGGCCTGCTTGGGCACGGCGAAGGGGCCAACGTGGCCCTGCTGGCCGCGGCCGCGCCCGGCCGGGCCCCGTCGTTTGTGGTGTCGCTGGCCGGCTACGGGCAGCCGGGTTACGAGGTGTTACTGCGCCAGCAGGGCGAAATCATGCGCCTGATTGGGGCCGACCCCGCCCAGGTGAAAGCCGCCCAGGACGTGTACCAACGCACGGTCAGCGTCATCCGCCAAACACCCGATAACGCGGCGGCCCGCACCAAAGTAGCGTCTCTGCTCACCGGTGCCAATACTGGCCTCGATGCCAGCATGGCCCGCGCCCGCGCCGTGCAACTCACCTCGCCGTGGTCGCGCTACTTCTTTGATTTTGACCCGCAAGCCAAGCTCGACCAGGTGCAGTGCTCGGTGCTGCTGCTCAACGGCACGGCCGATTTGCAGGTATCGCCCCGGCGCAATATGACGCCGCTGCACCGGGCCCTGCGCCGCGCCAAACGCAAGGTAACGGCCTACAAGCTCGCTGGCGTCAACCACCTGTTTCAGCCCGCGCCGGCCCAGTGGCCCCTGGTGAACGGAGCCCAGCAGGCCGTGTTTTCACCCGAAGCCCTCAAGCTCATTCAAAACTGGATGGCCCTGGAAACCCAGCTCCCCGGCGGCCCCCTTCCCGTGACGGTGAAACGCCCCGGCCCCACCCGCAAAGCGGTGCGCACGCCCGGCACCGCCCGCACGCGCAGCTAGGCTCCGGTGGCACCACGGCCTGCGCTGGCGCACCATAATTTTCTCGCTATCATTGTGGCATTGCCCCGGGCTGGGGTATTTCGCGGGGGCTTCTCGGCACACGCAGTTCTACCATTTCTACTTCTCCGGCAGCTGGCCGGGTCTACCTCGCCATGGCTTCTCCGCCCCCGTCACGGCCCCGCTGGTCGTGGGAAAATGCTGGTCCCATGCGCTGGATACGGCGGTATTTCGGCTACTCGCGCGGCGAAGCCCGGGGCATGGTGGGCGTGCTGCTGCTCATGCTGGCGGCCATCGTCGCGCCGCTGCTGCTGCGGCCCGAACTGGCCACCTACCTGCCCGCCGCCGACCAAAAGGGCCTTGATGCGCTGGCCGCGCAGCTCAAAGACCACCGCACCGCCGAGCAAGGCTACGCTGCCCGCTACCCCAAGCGCGAGTACCAGAAATTTGACCGCAGCGGCAGCCGCTATCCCCAGGTCGCGCAGGTCAAGCTTAGTCTTTTCGACCCCAACGCCCTGACGGCCGAGGGCTGGGAAGCGCGGGGCGTGCCGCACTTCGTGGCGGCCCGCATCGAGAAATATCGCGCGGCGGCGGGCGGCTTCAAAGCCAAGGCCCAAATCAAGAAAATGTATGGGCTGGAAGATTCGGTGTACCAGCGCCTGGCCCCCTTTATGCAGCTGCCCGAGGAAGCCCCCAAAAAGGACTACGCCACCAACCGGCCCGGTTCCGATGGCAAATTCCCGCCCTTCGCCAGCACCGACGGCGCGCCGACTAAATTTCCCCGCAAGCCCCGTAACCTCCAGCCCTTCGACCTAAACACCGCCGACACCACGCAGCTGATGCAGATTCGGGGCATCGGCGCGGGCCGCGCCAAATGGGTGGTGAAGTACCGCAACCAGCTCGGCGGCTACCTGCGGGAGGACCAACTCGACGAAGTTTTTGTACTGAAAGACGCCCCCGACCTGCGCGACAGCCTCCGGAAATACACGTTCGTTAGCAACGGCTTCAGCCCTAAAACGGTGAATGTGAACACTGCGAGTTTCGATGAGCTATACTTGCAGCCCTACATCGGCAAGCCCAAGGCGCGCATCATCGTGGCCTACCGGCAGCAGCACGGGCCCTTCAAGACCGTGGAAGACCTGAAGTTGATTCCCATCTTAAAGCTGGCCGATTGGGAAAGGATGCGTCCCTACCTGCGCTGCCAGTAGCAGAAGGCTCCCTGAAAATTCATCAAAATTTCATAAATAATAAGTGGCCATTATAATTGGTAGTATCGTAATAGATAGTTGAACTTAGCGGGCCTTCCCGGCTGTGCCGACTCAACCTAATTAGGGCCACCGCTGTTACTCCTAGCCATTGCCTATTCTCTTACCATGACGGATAACTCCACGCCCGATTCGGCCGCGCAGCCCGGCGGCTTGCCACCCAGCGACGGCCGCCGCTCGTTTATCAAACAGGCCACTGGTTTTTTGGGACTGGCCCTGGCACCGCCCCTCATCAGCCAGGCCGAACGCTTTACGGCTCTGTCTAAAAAGGTGGAAGGCGTGAGCGAAATACGCCTGAAGGTGAACGGCACCCTGCGCACCATTCAGGCCGAGCCCCGCGTGACGCTGCTCGACGCCCTCCGCGAAAAGCTGGACCTTACCGGCTCCAAGAAGGGCTGCGACCACGGCCAGTGTGGCGCCTGCACCGTGCTGGTAGACGGCCGCCGCGTGAACAGTTGCCTCACGCTGGCCGTGATGGCGCAGGGCAAAGAAATAACCACCGTGGAAGGCCTCGCCAAAGGCGAAGAGCTGCACCCGCTGCAAGCCGCGTTCATCGAGCACGATGGCTTTCAGTGCGGCTACTGCACGCCGGGCCAAATCATGTCGGGCGTGGCCTGCATCAAGGAAGGCCACGCCAAAACCGACGGCGACATCCGCGAGTGGATGAGCGGCAACCTCTGCCGCTGCGGCGCTTACCCCAACATTGTGGCCGCCATTCGGCAAGTGGAAAAAAGCGGTTTTAAAGGGTAAGTAGTCAGTTGTTCGTTGTCAGTTGTCAGGCCCAGACGGCAGACCACTACCGGTAACCAACAACTGACAACAAGCAACTGACAACTAAAAAGGAGCTATGAACAACTTCACCTACCTCCAGGCCGCCCAGGCCAAAGAAGCTACGGCCGCCGTGCGCGACAACAAAGCCGCTGCCTTCATCGCCGGGGGCACCACGCTGCTCGATTTGATGAAACTGAACGTGGAAACCCACGAGCACTTGGTTGACATCAACATGCTGGCCTTCAAGGGCATTGAGCAAACCGCCGATGGCCTGCGCATTGGCGCGCTGGAACGCATGAGCGACGTGGGCGAGCACCCGCTGGTGGTGCAGAACTACCCGGTGGTGTCGCAGTCGCTGCTGCTGGCGGCCTCGCCGCAACTGCGCAACATGGCCAGCATCGGGGGCAACTTGCTGCAACGCACGCGCTGCGGCTATTTCCGCGATACGGCTTTTCCGTGCAACAAGCGCCAGCCCGGCTCCGGCTGCCCGGCCCAGGACGGCGAAAACCGGGGCCTGGCCATTCTGGGTACCAGCAAATCGTGCATCGCCACCTTCCCCGGCGACCTCGCCGTGGCCCTGGCGGCCCTGGATGCCGTACTGCTGCTGGAAAACGCCAAGGGCAAGCAGCGCCGCGTGCCGCTGGTCGATTTCCACCTCCTGCCCGGCAATACGCCCCAGAAAGAAACCGTGCTGGAACCCGGCGAGCTGATTGTTTCGGTGACGATTCCGGCCGCTGCGCACGCCCGCAAATCGATGTACCTGAAAGTACGCGACCGGACGTCCTACGCCTACGCGCTGGCTTCGGCAGCGGTGGGGGTCGATGTGCAGGGCGGCATCATTCGTTCGGCCCGGGTGGCGCTGGGCGGCGTGGGCACCAAGCCCTGGCGCTCCCTGGCCGCCGAGAAAATCCTGACTGGCGCGCCGGCCACGGAAGCCACGTTCCGGGCCGCCGCCGCCGCCGCCGTGCGCGACGCCCAGCCCCGCGAGCAAAACCGCTTTAAAGTAGAGCTGGCCCAGAATACGCTGGTGCGGGCCCTCACCGAACTAACCGCCTAGCCCTCGCTAACGCCATGGAAAACGAACCTGCTTTTTTCGAAACCTCTCCCAAGCCCAACGTTGTCGGCAAACCGCTTGACCGCGTGGATGGCCGTGACAAGGTGATGGGCCGGGCCAAGTATTCGGCCGAGTACGCGCTGCCGGGCCTCACCTACGGCGTGCTCAAAACCAGCGACATCGCCAAGGGCCGCATCCAGCGCATCGACACCAGCGCGGCGCTGAAAGAGCCCGGTGTACTGGCCGTGTACACCCACGAAAACCTGCTCAAGCTGGCCAAAACGCCCAACGATGCCGAAGGCAAAAAAGCCATTGGCGCGCCCATGGGCTTTCTGCCGATGACGTCGGACGTGATTCACTACGCTGGGCAGCCCGTGGCGCTGGTGGTGGCCGACACCTTCGAGCGCGCCACTCACGCCGCCCGCCTGGTGCGCGTGACCTACGCCGCCGAGCAGCCCATTGCCGCCTACACCGACCCCAAAGCCCAGCTCTACAATCCCGAGAAAATTCAGGATGGCAAGGCCGATGGCTACACCCGGCGCGGCGATGCCCGCGCCGCCATGGCCAGCGCCCCCGTGAAGCTGACGGCCGTGTACACCCACGCCATCAACCACCACAACCCCATGGAGCCGGGGGCCACCACCGCCATCTGGGAAGCGCCCGACCGCCTCACAGTGTACGAGTCGACCCAGGGCGTGACGCGTACCCAAAAAGCCCTCTCCACCATGCTGGGCCTCCAACAGGACCAGGTGCGGGTTATCACCAAATACCTGGGCGGTGGCTTTGGCTGCAAGGGTTCGTGCTGGCCCCACACCGTGCTCACGGTGCAGGCCGCCAAAGCCCTGGGCCGGCCGGTGAAGCTGGTGCTCACCCGCCAGCAGCAGTTCACGAGCATGGGCCACCGCGAAGACCAGACCCAAACGCTGAGCGCCGGGGCCACCCAGGACGGCAAGCTGCTGGCCCTGATTCACGAGAAAACAGCCACCACATCGCCCTGGGACAACTACACCGAAAGCAACAGCAAAATTATCAACATGCTGTACGAGTGCCCTACGTTTGAGGCGCACTACGAGCTGGGCCGCGCCAATGTGATGACCTCCACCTTCACACGCGCCCCCGGCGAGGCCCCCGGTTCCTTCGCCATCGAGTGCTTGATGGACGACCTCGCCTACCAGCTGGGCATCGACCCCGTTGAAATTCGCCTGCGTAACCACGCCGACAAAGACCCCACCAACGGCCACGCCTGGAGCAGCAAGAGCCTAAAGCAGTGCTACGCCCGCGGAGCCGAGCTTTTCGGCTGGAGCAAGCGCAACCCCAAGGCCGGCGTCACGCGCGCCGGCCGCCAGCTGGTGGGCTGGGGCATGGCCACGGCCAGCTACCCGGTGCACAATTCGCAGGGCACCGCCCGCGTGCGCCTCTACGCCGACGGCCACGCCGTGGTGCAGGCCGGCGCTACTGACCTCGGCACCGGCACCTACACCGTGATGACGCAGGTAGCGGCCGATTCCCTGGGCTTGCCGCCCGAAAAAATCCGTTTCGAGCTCGGCGACACCAAGCTGCCCACCGCGCCCAACTCGGGCGGCTCGGTGGCGGCGGGCACGGTGTCGTCGTCCGTCTACATGGCGGCGCAGGACGTGTGGCAGAAACTCACCAAACTGGCCATCCAGGACCGGAAATCACCGCTTTTTCGTGCAAAGGCCGAAGACGTTGAGATGGAAAAAGGCCGGTTGCAACTGAAAAAAGACCCTTCCAAAGGAGAAGCATTTTCAGCGCTAATGAAACGCGCCGACATGCCCGACATTGAAGGCAGCGGCAACGGCAAGTACGGCTCCGGCTACGAGGATGGCCAAGCGGCCAGCAACGCCGACCCGGCCAAGAAAGACGATGCGGCACACCATTCCATGCACTCGTTCGGCGCGCATTTCTGCGAAGTGCACGTCGACCCCGACCTCGGCACGGTGCGCGTGAAGCGCTGGGTGAGCGTGCACGCCGCCGGCCGCATCCTGAATGCCAAAACGGCCCGCAGCCAGATTATTGGCGGCTCCATTTTCGGCATCGGCGCGGCCCTAATGGAGGCCACCGCCCGCGACCCGCACTACGCCCGCTACACCAACGCTGACTTAGGCGACTACCACATTCCCGTCAATGCCGACATCCCGGACATGACCGTGGAGTTCATCGACGAGCACGACCCCTTCATCAACGCCATGGGCGTGAAGGGCATCGGCGAGATTTCAATGGTGGGCGTGTCGGCCGCCGTGGCCAATGCCGTGTTCCACGCCACCGGCAAGCGCGTGCGCGACCTGCCCATCACGCCCGATAAAATCCTGGGCACGAAAGCCGTTTAGCGAATGCGTGCTGATGCCACTTCTAACGCCACCGCTCCGGCACCTGCCGGGCCGGTGGCGTTGCTGTTGTTGGCCGCTGGGGCCTCCACGCGCATGGGCCAGCCCAAGCAGCTTTTGCCCTACCGCGGCCGCACGCTGCTGCGCCACGCCGCCGAAACGGCCGTGGCCACCGGTTGCGCCCCCATTGTGCTAGTGACCGGGGCGCTGCACGAAACTTTGGTGGCCGAAGTAGCGGGCCTGCCCATCCAGGCCATTCACAATGCTGGGTGGGAGACGGGCATGGCCTCGTCAATCCGCGCCGGCCTGGCTGCCATTGCCGAAACCCGGCCCGCCGCCGTGCTCATCATGCTCAGCGACCAGCCATTGGTGACGCCCGAATTGCTGCGTAAACTCATAGCCCGGCAACAGCAAACGCACGCGACCATCGTGGCTGCCGCTTACGGCGATACGTTGGGCGTCCCGGCCGTGTTCGACCAGTCTGTGCTAGCTGATTTACGGAAGCTGCAAGGCGCGCAGGGTGCCAACCGTCTCATTGCGAGCTTAGGTGCAGCCGTGGGCCGCGTGCCGTTTCCAGCCGGCCTGCTCGACGTGGATACGCCCGAACAGTATGCCGCGCTGCTGGCCCGACAGGCCGCAGTATAGCTACTTCGTGCCCGATTCCAGCCGCCGCAGCTTGTCGGCCTTCCCGGCTGTGACGGCCACCACCACCAGCGTCATCAGCCCGCCAAACACCACGCTGGTCACCGTGCCCATCAGCTTGGCCGCCGCGCCGCTCTCGAAGCCACCAATCTCGTTGCTGGAACCGATAAAGATGTTATTCACCGCCGACACCCGGCCCTTCATGTACTCCGGCGTGTAGGTGTGGATGAGGGTGGAGCGCACAATCACCGAAACCGAGTCGAACACGCCCGTTAGGAACAGCAGAAAAAGGGACAGCGCCAGGCTTTTAGACAGCGCAAACCCAATGGTGGCCAGCCCGAAGCCGGCCACGGCCCCCAGCAGTTTGCGCCCCGCCCCGGTTCTCATGGGCGAGTACGTAAGCCACACCGCCATCAGCACCGAGCCCACGGCCGGCGCGGCGCGCAGGTAGCCCAGCCCGTCGGGGCCAGTGTGCAGAATGTCTTTGGCGAAGATGGGCAGCAACGCCACCGCCCCGCCAAAGAGCACCGCAAACAAATCCAGCGACAGGGCCGCCAGCACAATCTGGTTGCCGAAGATGAATTTCACCCCGCTCAGGATACTTTCGCCCAAGTTCAGCCGCTCGCCCTCGCGCACGGGCAGCGCCCGGCCCGCGATGCTCAGAAACAACAGGAGCGAAAGCAGCATGAGCCCCGCATCCACGCCGTAGGCAAAGCCCTTGCCCATCTTCGCAAACAGCAGCCCGCCAATGGCCGGCCCCAGCACCGCCGAAGCCTGCCAGCTGGTCGAATTCCACGTCACGGCGTTCGAGAGCAGGCTGCGGTCCGGCAGCAGCTGCGGCATGAATGAGAACAGCGCCGGCCCCAAAAACCCGCGCGCGATGCCGCTCACGAACAGCACCACGTACAGCATCACGACATACAGCGGAAAAGAGGCCAGCTTCTGGTTGGCAAACGCGGCCATGCCCGCCGGCTTGGTCAATAAAAACAAGCTCAGCGAGCACAGAAACAGCACCACCATCATGGGCACAATGATGCGCTTGCGCGGCACCGAATCGGCCACGTGCCCGGCGTAGAGCGACACCGTGATGCTCGGAATAGCCTCGGCCAGGCCAATCAGGCCCAGCGCCAACGGGTTGTTGGTCAGTTCGTAAATTTGCCAGCCCACCACTACGCCCTGAATTTGGCTGGCAATGATGAACAGCACCCGGGCCGACAGCAGCCGGCGAAAATCGGGTACGCGCAGCGCGGCATAGGGGTCGTGGGCCGGGGAGGAATCAGCAGATGGCAGCATAGAACGCAAAACCGCCTGTCCGGCGGTCAGCGGCAAAGGTAGGCCCGTCCCGGCCTCGACCGGTTGGATTTACCCCCTTCTTTCGCCTACCTTGTAGCCTACTTCCCCCGCGCTTTCTGCCTCTGCTCATGTACGATTTCGGCCTGGAAATAACGCCCCGCCCCGACCTGCCGGCCATTGTGGCCCGCTGGCAGCGGGAAATCACCCCCGCCGAACTTCGGGCGGGCTACTTTGCCATCCTCGAAGCCGCCGATGCCCACACGTGCTGGCGCTGGCTCCTCGACCTGCGCCGCCGCGAAGACCTGGCCAGCCCCGCCCTCAACGACTGGGTAACCGCCGATTTTTTTCCCAAACTCGTGCGCCGCTACCCCGCCCCCGTGCGCATCGCCTTCCTTATTTCGCCCTTGCGGGCCGCCGCCCAGCTGCCCTCGGCCAGTTCGGTGGCCACCATCAGCGCCAAGTCTACCCTCGACCATGGCTACGCAACTGCGCTTTTCACCGAAGAAGCCTCCGCCTACCAATGGCTCGCCGACGCCTGAGAGAGAAAGAAGTTATTTTAAGTACTGTAAACTTTTTGCAAACTTTCAGTAGCACCAAAAGCAAAAAACGGTCTAGATGAAGTTTTGAGGAAGGTTGCGCCGTTTTGTCGAAAAGATTTCGGCTATTTTCTTTTTCCCCTATTGCGCAAGTGCATTCCATTTCTCTACATTTGGTCCGATTCTAGCGGGTTTCAAAACCCGAGGGTCCGTCGCTCTCCATTTTTTTTCTCGGTAACTGCATACTATGGCATAAAGCTCTACGTTCCCCTTATCCGTAGCCCTTTATGGACCTCTTGCAACCGAGCGACTCCGCGCTCATCTCGCTCTACCTGGCCGGCCAGGAATCCGCCTTTGCCATCCTGTTGGAGCGGCATCGCAGTCGTGCGTTCACGACCATCCTCCTCATCGTGCGCGACGAGGATGTGGCCGAGGACCTCTTGCAGGATACGTTCATCAAGGCCATCCACACCCTCAAAAGTGGCCGCTACAACGAGGAGGGCAAGTTTGCTCCCTGGATTTGCCGCATTGCCCACAACCTGGCCATCGATTCGTTTCGGCGCGGCAAACGGGTGCCCCACATCAGCCTCACCGACAACGACCGGCTGGCCAACACGCTCACCATTGCCGACGATGGTCCGGACGATATTCTGGCCCGTGAAGAAACCCACACCCGCCTTCGGGCGTTAATACAAGCCTTGCCCCCTGCCCAAAAGGAAGTGTTGCTCATGCGCCATTACGGCGACATGAGCTTTCAGGAAATTGCCGACGCGACCGGCGTGAGCATCAACACGGCCTTGGGCCGGATGCGCTATGCGCTGATTAACCTGCGGAAAAAAATGACCGCTAATTCCCTCGATTATGATTCAAACCTTACCCCATTCGACACTGCTCCAGTATGTGTACAACGAATTGCCGGTTGAAAGGCAGCGCGAGGTAGAGGAGGTATTGCAGCACGACCCGGACTTGGCCGCTGCCTGCGCCGACCTCCTTTTGGCCCAGCGGGCGCTCGACGGTGTCCGTCGCGAACCCCGGCCCGAAACCTCCGAGGCCATTTTGCGCTATTCGCGCACTTTCTTGAGCAAGTCCTAAGCCCGTTCATTTTCTTGCTGCTGCCACTACGGGGGCAGCGCAAACGGCGGTAGTTTCAATTCCTAAATAGGCAGCCATGCTGGGCCTGCCGAAGCACTTCTCCCGCGGCAGTATTTCCCTCGCTTGGATTTACTATTGTGGGAGGGATGCCTCGGCAAGCCCAGCATGGCCTTTTTATTTCCGTCCGCACCATCCCATCCCGCATGTCCCGCGCCAACCGGTTTCGCAGCTTCCTCGATTATTTTACGACCAATTTCCCGGAGCCCAAAACGGAATTAGCCTGCGGCAGCCCCTACGAGCTGATTGTGGCCGTGGTGCTGAGTGCGCAATGCACCGACAAGCGCGTGAACCTGGTGATGCCCGCCTTGCTGGCCAAATTTCCGACGGCCGCGCACCTCGGTGCCGCCACGGCCGACGATATTTTCCCCTTCATCCGCAGCGTTTCTTACCCCAACAACAAAGCCAAGCACCTCGCCGGTCTGGGCCGCATGCTCACCGAAGACTTTGGCGGCGAAGTTCCGAGCCAGATTGACGAGCTCCAGCGCCTGCCCGGCGTGGGCCGTAAAACCGCCAACGTGGTGGTTTCGGTCATCTACAACCAGCCCGCAATGGCCGTCGATACCCACGTGTTCCGCGTGTCGCACCGCTTGGGGCTCGTGCCCAAAGCCGCCACCACGCCGCTGGCCGTGGAGAAAGGGCTGGTTCGCTACATTCCGCAGGAGTTGATTGCGAAAGCCCACCATTGGCTTATTCTGCACGGCCGCTACATCTGCGTAGCCCGCTCACCCAAGTGCAGTATTTGCCCGCTGGCTTCCAGCTGCGCTTACTTTGACAAGCACTTCGGCAAAGCTGCCGCCGTTGTGTCCCAATAGATTTCACCTACCAACGAAGGACTGTCGTGTGCTGGAAAGCCCGTATATCCGGCTTTTCAGCACACAAGGTTTCATTCCAAGTACAACGAGGTACAAAAGTCCGCATTACTGGTACAAAGTAAGAGCAACAGCGTTTTCCAGTACTCGCTGCACAGTAGCGGCGAGCCGCTGCCGGTCAAACGCGGCCGAAGCTAAGCGGTGGCCCTGCTCACCCGCGCCAACCAGTGCGCCGGGTTGCGCCAGTAACTCGCGCAGCCGTGCCGCGAGGGCCTCCGGCTGGCTGGCTGGCACGTACCAGCCGCAGCCGTGTTGCTCCACCAGCGTTTTGGTCCAGCCCGGGTTCGTCACTATCACCGGGGTGCCCACGGCCAGCGAATCGTACAGCTTAGCGGGCGAGTTGGCATCCAGCACCGGCAGGCCCAGAAACGACACCACCGACACCTCCGCCAGTGCAAACCAGCTAAACACCGCGTGCCGTGCCTGACCGCCCACGAGCCGAATACTTCCCGGCCACCGCGCGGCCGCGGCCGCAATCAGCGGCTCAAAAAAGCCGTGGCCCAAAAAGACCCACACCACATTGGCATCGGCCGCGGCCAGGGCTTCGGCGGCAGCCACCAGCGTGGGGATGTCGTTGGCCCGGCCAAAGGTGCCGGCGTATAAAATCACACGCTTGCCCGCCAGGCCTTGCTCCTGCCGCAACTTGACCACCACTTCCGGCGTGGCGCGGGCGGCCAAGTCCAGGTCCGTGCCGTTGAGCACGGTCGTCACTTTTTCGGGCGCAATGCCCAAGTCGGTTATGTAGCGCGCCATATCCGGCGAAAGCGGCAGAATGTGCCGGGCGCTTTTATACAGCCGTTTCTCCAGTTGGTAGAGTTGCCGTCGGACCAGTGCCGTAGGCACTGCACCCATTGCAATCGGAAACGAGGGCCATAAATCCTGCACCTCAAACACCCACGGCACCCCACGTCGCCGCGCTACCTGCGCCGCCGCCCAAGCCGCCGTCAGCGGCGTACTAATGCCCCAAATAACGTCTGGCTTGTCAATGCGCAGGCCTTCGCGCACCGCCCAGCCGGCGTAATGCGCAAAGGCCAGGGCCCGGCGGGCGGGCCCCATGCTATTGGCATACGGCACGTTGGCTTCGCGAATTTCCACCCCGGCCGGCACCCAGGGAAATTGCTGCGTGAGCCGCTGGTCTTTCCAGGCGGGCGTGGTCAGCAGCGTCACCCGGTGCGTTTTGGCGATGTGGGCTAGCAGCGCATAATGCCGACTGGTGGCAGGGCAGTCGGGGTTGGTGTGGTACTGGCTGAAAACGGCAATGTGCATGGAGGCAGTGAGTAAATGGGTGAATGAGTAAATGAGTAAATGGATTGCCTCAAAGGCGCGAATTCATTTTACTCATTTGCTCATTCACTCATTTACCGTTTAGGTCGGTAATGCGACTCATTCAGCATCCGTTGCGCGTCCTTTTCGGCCATGAGACGACCCAGGCTCACTTCGGGGTGCTCGGCCACGTACTTGCGCACGATTTGCAAGCCCACCCACTGGCCCACGCGGCCGGGGCAGGTTTTGTCGATTTCGGGCACGTTGGGCCGTTCGCCCACGTACTTTTGCAGCAGAAACGGCGTGGTGGCGTACAGCAGGTTTTTTTCCAGAAAATGCCCCCAAACCCGTCCTTCATTTGCCTCCAAGCCCACCATTTCGCGCTTGGTGTAGCCGAGCAGCAACGAGTCGGGCGTGCACGGCAGCATCTGACTGGCGAAGTACAGCGCCTTGCCCTGGTGCACCATCGCATCCAGGATGGTATTGGCCGTGAGTTCGTGGCGGTTGTACTTGCTCGACACGTTTTGCGCCAGCATGGGCAGCAAGCCGGCCGGGGTGTAGCGGCGCAGCATGTACTGCGGCAAATCGGGCCGCTTGCTGGCCTTTGGCCCGGCAAACCAATCCAAACTGAGCACCAGCAGGCTATCGTTCACATAAATGTCTTTGTTCAAAAACCCGCTCACGTAGGTGAGCGTTGGCGGCACCCGAAAATCGGGGAAATAGTAGTGCACCCGCCGGAACAGTTCGCCTAATTCGTGGCGCAGCGCGGCACTATCGGGGAAAGCCGCGGCCGTCTCACGGCCCACCTGCTGCAACGCCGGATTGGTGGCCAGCTGCGGCAATCCACCTTCCAAGTCCTTTTCATTGGCCGGCTGGCGCTGAAGATAATACCGGGCAAAGGCCGGGTGCGCGTCCATAAATTGCCGCGCGTCGGCCGGCGTCTTGATTTTGAAAAATGCCGGCTCCAGGCGTTGCACCCGCACGGGCACGGCCGCCGCATCGGCAGCGGCATCAACCCGGCACCCCTCCGCCGGGCCGCTTTTGCAAGCGCCCACAGCCATGCTGAGGCCTAAAAAGATGGGCAGCCAGCGCCGCCAGGCAAAATTATTCGTATCCACGCGCGTTACTTTGGGGTAAAATTAGCCAAAACCTGCCGGCAGTCGGCAGTTACTCTCCGCAATTGAAGCAGCTATTCCCTATGAAAAAACTATTGCTCGCCCTGTTGGTCCTCGCAGCCACAATTAGCACCGCTTCGGCGCAGGTTGAAATTGGCCTGAAAATCTCACCATCCATCACCAGCCTCCGCGCCGAATCCACGTCAGCCAACTCATTCAGCAGCGATGGCAGCCAGTTTGGCTTTGGCGGCGGCCTGGTCGTTGACTACTTCTTTGGCGAAAACTACGCCTTCAGCACCGGCCTGCTACTCACTGGCAAAGGCGGCACCATTACATATGCTGACCGAAAGAATACCGGCGGCTTTGCAGGTGTTGTACCTTTTACTGCCACACAAAAATTCACTACGCAATACTTGGAGCTTCCACTCACCGTCAAACTTTTCACCAACGAAATAGCTCCGGCTACGCGCCTGTATTTCCAAGTCGGCGGCTCGTTAAACGTTCCCATTGGCACGCGCATCGGCGGCGAAAAATTTTACACAGACCCTGCTACCGGCACTGAAAACAAGGCCAGCGACTACGTGTATTTCTTTGATGCCGACGCCCTTGCAGCCATCGGGGCCGAATACCAGCTGGGCAAAAGCACCAAGGTTTTCGCCGGCATCAGCTACCACCGCGGGTTGGTCGACGTCGACCATTACTTTGAACGCAAGCGCGACTTCAAGGATGTTACTATCAAAAACAGCAGCGTTGCTTTGGATTTAGGCATCAAGTTCTAGGCACTCATCACGCGGTAGGTTTAGTTAGCAAAAGGCCCGACTCCATCAGGAATCGGGCCTTTTGCTATTGCAATGCAGGTTGTAGCGCACCGCTTCAGTACAGAATGCCTTAATCCACAATCTCAACCTCGCGGTCCTGCAAACGGCTCATGGCGGCGGCGGATGAACGCAGCTGAATTTCCTCGCCACGCTCGTCTTCAATCCGGTAATCGGTAAGGCCCAGACTGCTGTCATTCACCACTTTTACCCATTTGTAGTACTTCAGGTACCACTTCATCTGGCGCGAAATCAGCCCTTTGGTGTAGTAAGCGTACAGGAACGGGTGCACTGATAGCGTGATGCCCGACTGGTTCTGGTTCACCAGCAAGTCGTCGATGCTGTTATCAATGTCGTCGGTTACTTGGATGGAGGCCGAAATCTTGCCCGTACCGCCGCAGGTGGGGCACACCTCGCCGGTAACGATGTTCTCGGCGGGCCGCACCCGCTGGCGGGTGATTTGCAACAGGCCAAATTTGGTGATGGGCAGCACCGTGTACTTGGCTTTGTCGTGCTTCATCACGTCGCGCACGGCATCTTCCACCTTCTTCCGGCTCTCCCCCGAGCGCATGTCGATGAAGTCGACCACAATGATGCCGCCCATGTCACGCAGGCGCAGCTGGCGGGCCACTTCTTTGGCCGCCAGCATATTAATCATCAGAGCGGTGGCTTCCTGGTCGTTTTCCTGGTTACTCTTGCTGCCCGAGTTCACGTCGATAACGTGCAGGGCCTCGGTGTGCTCAATGACGAGGTAGCCCCCGCCGGGCACGGTCACCGTCTTGCCAAACAGCGTTTTGAGCTGCTTCTCGATGCCCGTCTGCTCAAAAATCTTGATTTTCGAGTTGTGCAGCTTCAGCAGGTTCAGCTTGTCGGGCGCGATTTTTTGGATGTAATCGCGCATCTCCTCATACATCGCCGGGGCGTCCACCATAATGCTGTCGAACGATTCGTTCAACATATCGCGGAGCATCGACGAGGTCCGGCCGAGCTCGCCCAGCACCTTGTCGTTGGGCTTGGCCGTGCGGAGCGTCGTGTAGAGTTGCTCCCACTTGGCCACCATATCTTGCATGTCCTTGTCCAGTTCGGCTACTTCGCGCCCTTCCGCTACAGTACGGATGATAACGCCGAAATTCTCCGGTTTAATACTGGCAATGAGGCGCTTGAGCCGGTCCCGCTCGCCTTTGCTGACGATTTTCTTGCTGACGCTGATGGTGTTCGAAAACGGCATCAGCACAAGGTAGCGGCCGGCCATCGAAATATCGGTGCTCACCCGGGGGCCTTTGGTCGAAATCGGCTCCTTGATGACTTGCACCACAATTTGCTGGCCTTTCTTAAACACGCTTTCGGCTTTGCCCACTTTTTCCAGCGGGGGCTCAAACGTGAATTTTTCCAGGCCGGCGGCCGGGGCGCGGCCGCCTTGTACTCCGCGTGCCCACTTCGTGAAAGAGGGGTATTGTTCGCCGAGGTCGCCGTAGTGCAAAAATGCGTCTTTCTCGTAGCCAATGTCTACGAAAGCTGCATTCAGGCCGGGCATCACCTTTTTCACGGTGCCCAGGAAGATGTCGCCTACTGAGTAGTTGGTGTCGTTGCGGTCGAAGTGGTATTCAATCAACCGCTTGTCTTGCAACAACGCAATCCGCTCGCCTTCCTGAGTAGAATTAATCACTAATTCATTACTCAAAGCGTTGGTTTAGTTTAAGTAACCTCCGGGCAAGGCCGCCGCAGCGCTGCCCCGAAACCGGCAAAGGGAAGCCAGAACCATAGGTTCTGGCTTCCCTCGCGAGCCACGGGAAAAGCACTCAGGCGGACCCCACTCAGGAGGCTACGTGAGAGATAGGCGGCTGGCTCCCTTCCCGTTAGGAAAACTGCCGGCCGCCGCTACGCCCCGTGAGGCTTACTTCTTCTTGTGACGGTTCTTGCGCAGGCGCTTCTTGCGCTTGTGAGTGGCAATCTTATGACGCTTTCTTTTTTTACCGCAGGGCATAATGCTTGGGGGTTAAGTTGGTGATGTTTTAGTTGTTGGTTACTCGTTGTCAGTTATCAGGCTCGTTGAGTTGCAGCTACAGGCGAACAACTGACAACGAGCAGCTAACAACTATTTTAGTTTCGCAATTTCCTCCTCAACAGAAGCGGCCAGGGCCGGGTCGGCACTGAGGCTTTTGGCCGTGAGGAATGCCGCCTTGGCTGCTTCCTTGGCACCGGTGCGGGCCAGGGTGACGCCAAGGTAAAACTGACCATTCACGTTCTTCGGATTGACTTTTACCAAATCCTGGAAGCGTTTCACGGCCTTGTCGTACTGGTTGCTTTGCACCGCCAGAATGCCCATGTTGTAGAGGGCTTTCTCGTTGCGGGGGTCGGCTTCCAGCACTTCGCGCAGCAACGTTACGCCCTGCACGGGGTTTTCGGAGGCCATGTAGGCCATACCGAGGTTCGTTTTAGCGTCCAGATTGCCCGGGTCGTCTTTCAACACCTTGGCGTACAGCTCCCGGGCTTTGCCACCAAGCAGTTTCACCCGCTCGTCGCTGGCTGCAAAGCTAAACGCCTGAAAGTAGGCGTCGGCTGCTTGCTGCCACTTCTGGGGGCTAGGGCTGGCCTGCGCTACCTGCTCGAGGTAGTAGCCAGCACTATCGAAACGCTCCACGTCGTTGTAGCGGCGGGCCAGGGTGGTAGCCACCGTGGCTTTGGCATCGGCCGTGGACGCAGCCTTGTACTCGCCCAGTAACCGCGCCAGTTCCTGCCGTTGGCCGGGGC
>JBBQSQ010000045.1:0-26083 GCA_038213745.1 Cytophagales bacterium | reverse complement strand
TTTTCGCGAATCGAGCTTACTTGCAGGTCGCTGATGTGAACGAAAATGTCTTCGCCAGTTTCGTCGTTTTTGATGAAACCAAAGCCTTTGGTCTCATTAAAGAATTTTACCGTTCCGGTGGGCATGGTGGTTGTGTTGTGGTTTCCCTAAGCTTTTGGGCCACCGTGGCTTGGTTTCTTAGGTTGCGTCAAAGATAGGCAGAAATTCCAAATGACCAAGTCGATAAGTATTTTTTTCGATGGATGCCGACATTTGCGGGCTCTCCCTCCTACTATTACAGTATGCCCGACGCGCCCGCCCACGCTTTTTCGCACGATTTTCAAGTTCTGGCCAGTGCCATTGATGCGCTGGGCCACGCCAATAACGTGGAATATGTGCGCTGGGTGCAGAACGTGGCGGGTGCGCACTGGCTGAGCATCTGCCCGGCCGAACTGCACGACCAGATTATTTGGGTAGTGCGCGAGCACCGGATTCGCTACCTGCAATCGGCCTTTGCGGGCGAGACGATGCGGGCCACCACCTGGGTGGGCGAAACCAGCGGGGCCACGTCGCTACGATACACCCGCCTCACCCGCGCCGCCGATGACGTGCTGCTGTGCGAGGCGGAAACGACCTGGGTGCTGCTCGACCCCAAGAGCGGCCGGCCGGTGCGCGTGACGGCGGAGATGGTGAGTTGGCTGCTGCCAAAATGAATCGTCCTCAGGCATATGCTTGGTCAATTTGGCTGCTTGTCGTGCCACAATCCAAGCACACAAAAACATTGATTACACAGCAGTCTGCTAAATCATAATCGTCTCCAATCGAATCAATAGTTGCGTAACAGGTCATCGGTTGTTTGCACATTGTGCATGACGGGCGTTCTACATTTTCACCAGTTGGTTCTCCACCTAATTTGTGTCTTGTTCCAGCGACATCATTCCATTTGTAGCCGACAGCAGCTTTAGCTTCTTCAGTTGTTGGTGATGGAATTAATTTAATTTCTGGAATTAACATCTCAGCTTTCTCAATTTAGTTTATGCCACCCTCCTTCCGCATCTACTCCTCTTCGGCTGGCTCGGGGAAGACGTACCAATTAACGAAAGAATACCTGCTGCTGGCGCTGGGGGCCGCTGACCCGGCGTATTTCAAGCGAGTGTTGGCCATTACGTTTACCAACGATGCGGCGGGGGAAATGAAGCACCGCATTGTGGATGCGCTGCGGAATTTTGCCTACCCGAACCCAGGCAAGCCGGATGCGCTGCTGGCGGAGGTGGCCGATGAGTTGGACCTGTCGGCGGGGGAGGTGCGGCGTCGGGCGGCGGCAACGTTTCGGTTGGTGCTGTACCACTACGCCGATTTCGGGGTGAGCACGATTGATTCGTTTGTGCAACGGATTGTGACGGCCTTTACTAGGGAATTGGGCTTGCCGGCCACGTTTGAGGTAGAGTTGGATACGGATGCGGTGCTGCAAAGCGCGGTGGCCGCGCTGCTGGATAAGGTGAACCGCGACCCGAACAGCAAGCTGCTATCGCAAACGCTGGCGGAATACGCGCTGGGGCAGGCCGAGGAAGGCAAAAGCTGGAGCCGCCTGCCGGAGGAGTTGGCCGGGTTTGGCCGGGTGCTGTTTAACGAGACGGTGCAGGAGGCAGTAGCGCAGCTCGACAAGCTGAGCCTAGCCGATTTCCGGCGGCTGGACAAGGAAATCCGGACGCGGCGGGCGGCGATTGAGGCAGCTTTTGCGGAGACGCAGGAGGTGGGCGCGGCCATCCTGACCCAGGCCGATGTGAGCGTGGACGACCTGTACTACGGCAAAAGCGGCATCGGCCAGTACGTGCAAAAAGGGGTAGCGCTGCTGCAAGCCGATGCCGGGCCGAATAGCTACGTGCGCAAAACCCTGGCCGAGGATAAATGGCACGGCGGGAAAATTAAGTCGCCCGCTGACAAGGCGCGGGTGGATGCGGTTCGCGAGCCGCTGACGGCCCTGGTGGCGACGCTGGACAAAATGCGCGCCGAGTATCTGCCGAATTACACGTTGCTGGCGGCGATGCAGCCGTATCTATTTCACGCTTCGTTGTTGAGTGAATTAAATAAAATAGTCGAGCAAATCAGCCGCGAGCGCAATGTGGTGTTGATTTCGGAATTTAATCGGCGCATTGCTAGTATTGTGCTTACCGAGCCGGTGCCGTTTTTATACGAGCGGCTGGGCGAGAAATACGAGCATATTCTGATTGACGAATTTCAGGACACGTCCGTTTTGCAATGGAATAATTTGCTGCCGCTGGTGGAAAATACGCTGGCGAACGGGCACTCCAGCTTGGCGGTGGGCGATGCCAAGCAGGCCATTTACCGCTGGCGGGGGGGCGAGATGGAGCAGATTCTCAGGCTGCATCAGGGCAACACGGAGGCGCTGGCGGCGCGGGCCCGCGAGCCGGAGATGCGGGAGCTGCTGCGGGGGCGCTACGAGGCGTTTCGGGGGAAGCTGGAACCGAAGGCTTTGCAGGTAAATTACCGGTCGGCGCGGGAGATTATTGATTTCAATAACTCGTTTTTTGAGGCGGTGAGTACGCGGCACGAGGCGTTGGGGCTGGTGACAGGGATTTATGATGCGCATTTCGGGCAGTTGGCACCGGAATCGCCCTCCCCGGTCGCCTCACCCCCCGGCCCCGCATCTGCTTTGGTCGCAGAGTCCCGCGGAGAGGGGGAGCCTGACGACTCCCCGACGAAATCGTCAGGCTCCCCCCTCTCCGCGGGAGAGGGGGGCCGGGGGGGTGAGGTGACGCAAGGGCATGTCGAACTCCTCTTCACCCAAAAGGATGCCCCAGCCCTAATTTTCGACCCTGCCACCGGCGCTTACACCGCCGAGCCTCTCCCCGGCCACACCCCCGAAGCAGTGTTGGGCTACGACGAAAGCACCTGCTACATCACCCTGCAACTGGTGGAGCAGGCCCTGCGCGACGGCTACGAACTGGCCGATATCGCGGTGCTGTGCCGCACGCGCTACGCCAGTAAAATCATTGCCAAGTTCCTGAAAGAGCGGGGCTACGCCATTATTTCGGCCGACTCATTGGCGCTGGAATTTGCGGAGGTGGTGAACTTGCTGGTGAGCATTTTGCGGGTGCTGCACCAGCCGGCCGATACGCTGGCGCGGGCCGAGGCCCTGCTGCTGGTGGATAAGGTAGTGCGCGGGCGGGCCCCCACGCCGGCGCGCGCCCGGCACATTGCCGACGTGGCCAATGCGGCGGGCGGCGCGTCGTTTTTCGATGAGCTGCGGGCGTTGGGCTACGACGTGAACGAGGCCGAAACTGGCAACCTGGGCCTCTACGAGCTGGCCGAACGGCTGCTGAGTCTGTTCGGGCTGCTGGGACGCAACGGGGAGAGCGAGTACCTGTTTCGGTTCCTGGATTTGACGCTGGAATACAGCCTAAAATTTGGCAACAATCTGGGCAATTTCCTCACGCACTGGGAGGAGCGCAAGGGGCGCATCAGCATCAACGCACCGGGTGGGCGGGCGGCCATTACCATCACCACGGTGCACAAGGCCAAGGGGTTGGCGTATGGCGTGGTGATTGTGCCCTTCGCCGACTGGAGCCTGGAGCCGCACCGGGGCACGCTGCTGTGGGGCCACCTGGAGCCGGGCCAGAAGCCCATCGAGCTGATGCCCGACGTGGCGGTGGTGAGCCTGAGCAAAAGCATTCAGCAGACGGTATTGGGGGCGCAGTACGATGAGGAGCGCGAGAAAACCTTCCTCGAAGGGCTGAACACGCTGTACGTGGCCTTCACCCGGCCGCGCCACCGCCTCTACGTCATCAGTAAGCGGCCGGAGACCCAGAAAACCACCAAAACCGACGAACTGGAAGCCACCGCGCCCACCACGACGGCCCGCACCGTAGCCGATTTGCTGCACGGCTACCTGTTGGGGCGCGGCGAGTGGCAGGAGGAGCAGGTATCTTTCGTGGTATCGAAAGGCACGCCCGCCGCTAAAAAAGCTAATAGCCAACAGCTAATAGCTAATAGCTACGAACTAACAAACCTAGCGGCAGCGCCTTGGGAGGAGCGCCTGAAGCTGCGCCGCCACGCCACCACGCTTTTCGATTTTGACGAGCAAAAGGCCCAGGGCGAGTGGGACCGTAAGCTGCACTTCGCCCTGCGCCGCCTGCTCACGGCCGCCGATGTTGGCCGGGTGGCCAGCCAGCTCGTGGCCGAGGGCATCCTGAGCGCCCGCGAGCGGCCGGAACTGGTAGCCAGCTTGGAGCGACTGGTGAGTGACCCGCGCCTGGCCCCCTACTTCGCCCCGCACCTGAGCGCGGAAACGGAGCGCGAAATATTGGTGGGCGGCGTGAAGCTGCGCGACTACAAGCCCGACCGCGTGGTGCTCGAACCCTCCCTCGAAGCCCACCACCGCCTGGGCGGCCGCGTCACGCTGCTCGATTTCCGGCTGCCCCCGCCGCAGGAGAAACACAAACGGCTGCTGCGGAACTACGCCACGCTATTCGAGCAATTGGGATACGCGGAAGTGCGCGGGGTTATCTATTATTTCGGGACGGGGGAAGTGGTAGAGGTGTGATTAACCATTTCGTTTGGCTAGTTCTTGCTCAACCTGCTTTAATTTCTCGATAATAAACTCTCCGACCCCGAATAATACATCGTGGTGATTTTCGCAAAGCAGCCATTCGTATTTCTTCGACACGATGTAGTATTCGAAAGAGTAGCATTCTGCCAACACCTTCTGAATAGATTCAACATTTCCTTCAAAAAGCCAGAATTTATCTTCCTCTGCGATAAACCAAACTTTTTCACGTAGCGGAATCAATTTGTGCAGCGCATCAACTGGCCAGCCAGGTAGCAGAACCGAATGCACTGGGCCCTTTAAATAGCCGTTCCACCACCACAATAATTTATCATATTTAGCAGAAACGAATTTATCCTCTATTCTTTTCATAATTGGCTCCCATTCAGTTATGTTAACAGCTCGAAAGTCAGTGGTTGGCAAGCCGAGTATAGTAGCCGTTTGCAGCAGTTCGTGTTTGAGAGTCATTTTGTAAAAGTATAAATATTGAGCCCCCGCTGGCGCGCGTCTGCGACGCGCTGCCCACTGGGACCGACCCTGCGGCTCGGCATGACCTTCGCTTTGGTCCTTACTTCACCATACCACCCAGCCGGCCGACCTTTACCCCTATGCACACCCTCGACCAACTGCGCACTGGGCAGCTTCACGGCCTGAAACGTCTCAACTTATCCGAAGGCCTTGCCGAATTCCCGCGCGAAATATTTGCCCTGGCCGATACGCTGGAAGTCCTCAACCTCACCGGCAACGCCCTCTCCTCTTTGCCCGATGACCTGGGCCGCCTTCACAAATTAGCGGTGCTGTTTTGTTCCAATAATCAGTTTACGGAAGTACCCGCCGTGCTGGGGCAGTGCCCACGGCTAAGCATGGTGGGCTTCAAGGCCAACCAGATACGGACGCTGCCGGCCGCAGCCCTCACCCCGGCCTTGCGTTGGCTTATCCTTACCGATAATCAGTTGGAAGAATTGCCGACCGAAATCGGCAATTGCCAGCAGTTGCAAAAGCTGATGCTGGCCGGCAACCGCCTCACCGCCTTACCCGAAACCCTGGCCCATTGCACCAACCTGGAGCTGCTGCGCATCGCCGCCAATCAGCTGACGGAGTTGCCGGCGTGGCTGCTGGCCCTGCCGCGCCTGGCGTGGCTGGCGTATGCGGGCAACCCGTTTGGGGCGCGGGCCGAAGCGCGGGCCATGGCCAACCACCCCATCGGCGCCATTGATTGGAGCGAGCTGGCCGTTGAGCAGCAACTCGGCGAAGGGGCTTCGGGCGTGATTTACCGGGCGCGGCGGCGCAACATCGTGCCGGCCGAGGTAGCCGTGAAACTATTTAAGGGCGCCGTTACCAGCGATGGGCTGCCGCACAGCGAAATGGCGGCCTGCATCAGCGCGGGCACGCACCCTAACCTGATTGCCGTGGAAGGCAAAATAGCCCAGCACCCGGCCGGGGCCGAAGGCCTGGTGCTGGCCCTGATTGACCCCGCTTTTGGCAACCTGGCCGGGCCGCCCAGCCTGGCTTCCTGCACCCGCGACGTGTACCCAGCCAGCACCAGTTTCCGGTTCGAAACGGCCTTGCGGATAGCGCAGGGCATTGCCGCCGCCGCCGGGCACCTGCACACCCAGGGCATTATGCACGGCGATTTATATGCGCACAACATCCTTAATACGTCCGCCGGCGAAGCCTTGCTGGGCGATTTCGGGGCCGCCTGCTTCTTCGAGCCCGATGCCTCGGCCACCGCCACGGCCTTGCAGCAGCTGGAAGTGCGGGCCTTCGGCTGCCTGCTGGAAGAGCTGCTGGAGCGCTGCCCCGAGGCAGAAGCCGCGCCAGGAGCCGCGGCCGTGCTCTGGGACTTGCAGCGGCGGTGCGTGCAGCCGGCAGTGGCGACCCGGCCGCTGTTTGCTGAAATTCAGCGGGTGCTGGCGGGATTGTAATCAGTTACGCTGCATGGGGTAGAGACGCAATACTTTGCGTCTCGTCGTTGAACGGCTGGGAACGCACAACTGTGCAGATTGAGCAACATCAGCAACGACGAGACGCAAAATATTGCCTCTCTACCGCGTTTCCGATGGCCCGAAGCAAAACATAAGCAGCTTTCTTATTCCTCCACCCGCTGGTAGCGAATGTGCGGACGCACGCTGCTGGTGTCCACGTAAAAAGCAAAGCCGCTGCTGCTGCCGTGAAGTTCAAAGCGGACTTCGGCGGGCTTTTGCGGAGGCGTGAAACGGGGCATGAGCGTAAAGCGCATTTCCGTGGGTGTGGAAGAGCCGCCGAGGGGCAGCAGCAACAGGCCGCGTTTTTCGTCGAGCAGGTAGTGCGTGGCAGTGGCGCGCAGCTGATAGCCGGGAATGGTGAAGCCCATCTCCTCGTAAAAGCCGCGGTAGCGGAAGCGGCTGAGCACGCGGCCGGTGCGCACGTGTCGCACAAAGGCATTGGGCGCGCGCAGCTGCTCGGGGCTGGGCGTGCGGCCGTAGGCCTCCAGGCCGTCGGGGTAGCGAATAACGTGGCTTTTGCCGGGCGCGTACACCACCAGCAGGGTCGTATCGGTGAGGAAAGTGGCCCCCACGAGGTCGGCGGTGGCTTTTTCGAGCCGCAGCGGGGGCTGGCCGGGGCGCAGCACTTCGGACGCCGTGAGCAAGGCCCCACCGCTGGCCGAGAGCGCGGGGTCGCACTCCGGGCCGCTGCCGGGGCCACGGCCGTCGCTGAGCCGCAGCACGTTGCCGGCCAGGTCGAGCAGCAGCACCACCTGGGCTCCCACGTCGCTGTCGGGCACCATGAAATCGAGGGTGAAGGCCAGGGCCCCGAGCGGGTGGCTGTAGCCCAGCAGCTCGGGCACGTAGGCTTCGCTTTCGGTCACGATGTCGGCCCCGACGCGCTTGAAGAACGCCGCTTTCCGCAGCTGCCGCCGGAATACCTGCCCGCCCTGGGCGTCGCGCAGCGTCACGGTGTAGTAGCCCTCGAAGCCGTGCACCCGTTCGACGCGGCCGGGGGTGGCCTCGTAGGTGGCCGTGAGGCGGCGAGCCGAGTCGGTTTCGGCTTGAAGCCGCAAGTGGTAGGGCTGGCCGTTGAGCACCAGCAGCGTATCGGTGCTGGCCGGCGGGGCCCAGCCCGGCGGCGCGGGCCGGGGCTTGGCGGCCGGGCGGGCTACCGGGGTGGGCGCTGGCGATTGGGCGAGCGGCGGGGGCGATGCCACCGACACGCTGGCCCGCACCGAGGGATTGGCGCGGGTCGTATTCATGCGCTGCTCGCAGCCCATCACAAAAACCAATAAGAGCCCGTAAGGCAAACGGTAGCGCATTATTTTGTCAGCCAGCCGTTGGCTTCGAACCAGTTGCGCAGGCGGTCGGTCCAGAGGTCGGAAGTGGTTTTGTTGTTCATCCCGAAGCCGTGGCCCCCCTTGGGATAGAGGTGCATTTCGGCCGCCACGCCGTGGCGCAGGCAGGCCTGGTAAAATACGATGCTGTTGTTAACGGGCACGGTTTTATCGTCCTGGGCGTGCACCAGAAAAGTAGGCGGCGTCTGGGCCGATACCTGCAACTCATTGGAATACAGCCGCACTTGGTCGGCCGCCGGGTTTTTGCCAATCAGGTTATCGCGGGAGCCGGCGTGCCTGAGTGAGTCACTGAAACTGATGACCGGGTACAACAGCACCAGAAACGCCGGGCGCACCGACACAGGCCCCGGATTGGGCCCCACCGGCTGCGCGAAATGCGTACCCGCCGTGGCCGCCAGGTGCCCTCCCGCCGAAAAGCCCATCATCCCGATGCGCTCGGGGTTGAGGCGGTACTTGGCGGCCTGCTGGCGCACAAGGCGCAGGGCCTGCTGGGCATCGAGCAACGGGGCAATGGACTTGTCGGTCTGGCTTAGGTCGTTGGGCAGGCGGTATTTCAGCACGAAGGCCGTGACGCCCATCTGGTTCAGGCGCTTGGCCACGTCGTAGCCTTCGTGGTCGATGGCCAAGTCGGCATAACCCCCGCCCGGGCAAACGATGACCGCCGTGCCGTTGGCCGTGCCCGGAGCGGGCAGAAAGGCCGTGAGGCTGGGCTGCACCACCGTCGAAATGCGCACCCCGCCAGGCTCCGTCACGCTGGTTTCCTGCACCGCGCTGGGTTGCGAATCGGGCACGGTACCGGTGTAGAGCGGGAACGTTTGCTGGGCCAGCAGGCGGCCCGATGCCAGCAATACCAAGCCCACGGTGCGGAGGAGAAGCGGTGTATTCATAAATCTGGAGATTGTACGTAAAAGTACGCTAAGCGGCCCAGCGGTGGCATTATATACCCCCTGTTTGTCATTATTTAACGAAGTTTTTATGTGCGGCAACCCAAAATGAACCATGCCGTAGCGACCAGGGTCTTTGGGAAATGCGCAAGACCACTCTGCTGGCCGCCGTTGCCCTGTTGGGCAGCCCCGGCCTCACCCTGGCTCAAAACACGCCGGAAGAAAACAACCCCAACGTGGATGCCCCTTTCGTGCGCAATATCCGCGCCGACCGCCCCGGGCAAACCATCACGGCCCAGGTGCTTCGGGCCGGCCGCTTTCAACTAGAAACCGGCTTTCAGCGCCGGTTTGGGGGCGTGGGCCCATCCCAAAGCCAGAGCGCGGCCACGCTCCGCATCGGCTTCTTCAATAGCATGGAGCTGCGCGTGAGCCAGCCCTACTTCCACAACGGGCCGGTCCGGATAACGGATGCCGGCCGGGTCGATTCCAGCGGCTGGGCCCCGGTGGTGGTGGGCTCAAAATTCATGCTCTCGCCCAATTACGACACCCGCACGCAAGTGGCCATTCTGGTGGAGTCGGCGGTGCCGGGCACCGGTAGCGCGGGGCTGCGCGCTACCAAGTGGGGCCCGGGCGGCCGCCTGTTGGTGAGCGAGCAGTTGGGCCAGCGGTTCGGGCTGGAAGCCAACTTCGGCTTCAGCCAGCGCGGCCTCACGGTGGCCGACCTGGCCAAGGGTCAGTTTTTGGGCACGCTGGCGCTCAACGGGCCCTTGGGTGATAAGGCAGGCTTCTTTGTGGAGGCCTACGGCTACGGCCGCGGGGCCTTCAGCACGGGCGCGACGACGGGCCTGTACTTCCGACCCACCCCGGCCTTTCGCCTTGACATAACGGCAGGCCAGGCGTTGGGCGGCCTGGCCGCGGGCACGGCCACGGTGGGCGCGGGCCTGACGTTCAAAGTAGGCCAATAGCTTGGCGGCAATGTAGTTGCGCTAGCGGTGGTCGTCGGTGAGGGGCGGGATGCGGGTGGGCGTTTGGCGGCCGGCCACAATGCCGCTGGCGCTTTGCGCAATGGCCTGGATGACGGCCGTCATATTAGCGAGGTTCATGCTTTCCACTTCGTCGTCCACGGAATGGTAGAGCTTATCGGTCGGAATCTGGTCGGTGCTGATGGTGTGGGCCGGCACGCCCAGCCGGGCCAGGGTGGCGTTGTCGGAGCGATAGAATAGGTTTTGCTCGGGGTACGGGTCGGGCTCGAAGCGGAACTTGCTGCCCACCAGATTAGTCTGAAGCAGCGGGCCGAAATCGGACCGCTCGTAGCCCGTGATGAAAGCCGTGTTGGGCCCAAACTTGGCCTCTTTGCCAATCATCTCAATGTTGAACATGGCCACCACCTGCTGCGGGTCGAGCTGCTTGGAAAAGAACTGGGAACCGAAGCCCCCGACCTCCTCGGCCGCGAACGCCACAAAAATGAGCGGTCGGGCGTTGTCGTCTTTCTTCTTGAAATACTCGGCCAGGGCTACTACGGCGGTGGTGCCGCTGGCGTCGTCGTCGGCCCCGTTGGCGATGGAGTCGCCGGCCACGGGCCTGAGGGTGCCCAGGTGGTCGTAGTGCCCGGAGAATACCACATTTTCTGTGCTCCGTTGGGCGGCGTGGCCGGGCAGCAGGCCCACCACATTTCGCAGTTCCACGGGCCGCACGGCGGCGGTGGTGCTGATGCGGTACTTCATAGCCGCTGGCGCGACGGCCAGCACGAATACGGTAGAATAAGGATTTGGCGGTTCTGCGCTCGTTGTGCCATGGCCCAAATAGTTGGCCAAGTACCCAAACTGCTTGGCGTGTGCCGTATCGACGAAGACCAGCGTATTGGCGGTAGGGTGAGTTAACGCATTGAGCTTTTGCCGCTCGGCTGGGTCCGGGCCTACCACCACCACCACGGGGGGTTGCGCATCTTCGCTGGTCCAGGTCAGGGTCGGCTGCCCCGACAGGGCCACTGCCTGGCCCGGCGCTAGCACCCGGCCGTTGAGCGTGACGCTGAGCGGGCCGGGCTGAGTCTGGTACACCTTAAACACCTGCTCAAAATTGGTTTGGCCAGGCAGGGGCTGCAACCCAATGCGCTTAAATTCACCGGCCAGAAATGCGGCCGCCTTGGCATCGCCGCCGGGCTGGCCGGTGCCCCGGCCCTGCATGTCATCGGCGGCCAGCGTGCGCACCACCCGCGCCACCGTGGCGGCTGATACGCCGGGACCTTTGGATTTAGTTGTTCCGGCGACGGTTTTGGTCTTGGTTTTGACCTTATTTTGCGCTTGCGCGGTAACCGGCACTGCCATCAGCAGGCTGGCGAGTACAATCAGGTTTTTCATTCGGCGGGTTAGTTCAGGGTGAGCACCAAGTCATCGGCGGCCACGCGGCTGCCTTCGGGCAATATCACGTCGGCCACGGTCAGGTCCTGCGGGGCGGTGATGGTGGTTTCCATTTTCATGGCTTCGATGACGAAGAGCGGCGTGTTTTTGGGCGCGGCCTGGCCGGGCTTCACCAGCACTTTGCTCAGCATGCCTTGCAGCGGCGCGCCTAGCTGGCGGGGGTTGGCCTTGTCGGCCTTGACGTTGCTGATTTTGGTGACTTCCACCGACTGGTCGCGCACTTGGATGTTGCGGGTCTGGCCGTTGAGGGTGAAAAAGATGGTGCGGCAGCCTTCCTCGTTGATGGCCCCCACGGACTCCAGCCGCACAATAACCGACTTGCCCCGGGCAATTTCAATAATGGTTTCCTCACCCGATTTCAGGCCGTAGAAGAAGGTTGAAGTCGGCACTTTGCTCACGTTGCCAAACTTCAGGCGGAAGGCCCAGTACTCTTCAAACACCTTCGGATAAAGCAGCGACGAGAGCATATCGGTAAACTTCGCGCCGGGAAATTTCGCCTGAAACGCGACCCATTCCTTATCGAAATCAATAGGCGCGAGGTGCTCGTTGGGCCGGTCGGTAAACGGGGTTTCGTTCTTGAGAATCAGCTTTTGCAGCTCGGCCGGCCAGCCGCCTTCGGGCTGACCAATATCGCCGCGGAACAGTTCGCGCACGGATTCGGGGAAGTTCAGGGTTTCGCCTTTTTCCATTACATCGTGCGGCGTGAGGCCATTGCTGACCATGAACAGGGCCATGTCGCCCACTACTTTGCTGCTGGGCGTCACCTTCACGATGTCGCCGAACATCTGGTTCACGTCGGCGAAGCGCTGCTTCACTTCCTCAAACTTATCTAGCAGGCCCAGCGAAGCGGCCTGCGGGCGTAGGTTGGAGTATTGCCCGCCCGGAATCTCGTGCTGAAATACCTCCGAAGTGCCCGCTTTCAGGCCCGACTCGAAGGGGTAATACATCTCGCGCACGGCCTCCCAGTAGTTGCTAAACTCGTTGAGGGAATGCTGGTTGAACTCGCGGTGACGCGGCGTGTGGCGCAGCATTTCAACCACCGAGTTGAAGTTGGGCTGCGAAGTGAGGCCCGAGAGCGACCCCAGCGCCACGTCGATGACGTTGACGCCGGCTTCCACGGCTTTCATGTATGTGGCGGCTTGCAGCGACGACGTGTCGTGGGTGTGCAGGTGGATGGGCAGCTTTACGGTATCGCGCAGGCCGGCGATGAGCTCGGTGGCGGCGTAGGGCTTGAGCAGGCCGGCCATGTCCTTGATGCAGAGAATGTGCGCGCCGGCATCTTCCAGCTGCTTGGCTAATTTCAGGTAGTAGTCGAGGGTGTACTTGGTGCGGTTCGGGTCCATGATGTCCCCGGTGTAGCAGATGCTGGCTTCGGCCAGGCGGTCAGTTTTGTTGCGCACGAAGCCAATGCAGGCCTCCAGGCCCTTCATCCAGTTCAGGGAGTCGAAAATGCGGAACACGTCGACGCCGGTTTCGGCCGCCTGCATCACAAACCGCTCCGTCAGGTTATCCGGGTAGGCCTTGTAGCCCACGCCGTTGGCCCCGCGGATGAGCATTTGCAGCAGGATATTGGGGATGGCGGCGCGCAGGCGGGCCAGGCGCTCCCAGGGGTCTTCGTGCAGAAAGCGCAGGGCCACGTCGAAGGTGGCCCCGCCCCAGACTTCAAGCGAGAAGGTTTGGGGGTGCTGCTGGGCATAGGCCCCGGCTACTTTCACCATGTCCCAGGTGCGCATGCGGGTGGCCAGCAGGCTCTGATGGGCGTCGCGCAGGGTGGTGTCTGTGTAGTGAATGAGCGGTTCGTCGCGCAGCCACTGGGCAAATTTCTCCGGGCCGAGCTCGTCCAGCTTCTGCTTGGTGCCGGGGGCGGGCGCGGTGTGGCCCGAGTGCGGAATGAGCGGCCGGCGCGGGTTGGCGCGCGCGTCGAGCAGGTCGCGCACGTCGGGGTTGCCGTTCACCACCGTCTCGCCGATGAAGCTGAGCAGGCGCGTGGCGCGGTCCTGCCGGGGGTCGAAGGTGAACAGCTCGGGGTGGTCCTTGATGAAATCAACGGTGGCCTGGCCAGTCTGAAATTCCTCGTTGCCAACGATGTTCTTGAGAAACTGGATGTTGGTTTTCACGCCGCGCACCCGGAATTCGTCCAGGGCCCGCAGCATTTTCTGGGCCGCGCCGTGCAGCGTGGGCGCGTGGGCCGAGATTTTGACCAGCATCGAGTCGAAAAACGGCGAGACCACCACGCCCTGGTACACCGAGCCCTCGTCGAGCCGAATGCCGAAACCGCCGGCCGCCCGGTAGGCCACAATGGTGCCGTAGTCGGGCTTGAAGTCGTTTTCGGGGTTTTCGGTGGTCACGCGGCACTGCACGGCAAAGCCGGTGCGCAGCGGCACCACGTCGGGCCCCAGCCCGATTTCGGGGTCGGCGAGGTTAAAGCCGGCGGCGATGTAAATCTGGGTTTTAATCAAGTCCACGCCCGTAATCATCTCGGTCACGGTGTGCTCGACCTGGATGCGCGGGTTCACCTCGATGAAGTAAATCCGGTCGTGCTCGGGGTTCACCAGGAATTCTACGGTGCCCACGTTGTCGTAGCCCACGGCCCGCCCAATGCGCAGGGCGTACTCGTATAAGAGGTGGCGCTGGTGGTCGGGCAGGTTCATGGCCGGGGCCACTTCCACCACTTTCTGGAAGCGGCGCTGCACCGAGCAGTCGCGCTCGTAGAGGTGCACGAGGTTGCCGTGGTGGTCGCCCACGAGCTGCACTTCGATGTGCTTGGGCCGCTCCACGAATTTTTCGAGGAACACGGTGTCGTCGCCAAAGGCATTCAGGGCCTCGTTGCGGGCCTCAAAAAAGCCTTTTTCCAGTTCCTCGTCGTTGCGGATGATGCGCATGCCGCGCCCGCCGCCGCCGCTGGCCGCCTTCAGCATCACGGGGTAGCCAATGCGCTGGGCCTCGGTTTTGGCGGTTTCGAAATCGACCAGGTCGGCCTCGCTGCTCTCGATTTGGGGCACCTGGCACTGCCGGGCCACTTCCTTGGCGCGCACCTTGTCGCCGAGGGCTTCCATCACCTCGGGCCGGGGGCCAACGAAGATGATGCCTTCTTCGGCGCAGCGGCGCGAGAGGGTGGCATTTTCGGACAGGAAGCCGTAGCCGGGGTGAATGGCGTTGGCCCCGTTCTCTTTGGCGATGCGGATGACACCCTCGATGTCGAGATAGGGCTTGAGCGGCTCGTCGTCGCGGCCAATTTGGTAGGCTTCGTCGGCCTTGTAGCGGTGCAGCGAGTACCGGTCCTCGTAGGTGTACACGGCCACCGTGGGGATGTTGAGCTCGGTGGCGGCGCGCAGCACGCGAATGGCGATTTCGCCGCGGTTGGCGACCAGAAGTTTGGTGATGTTCATAGAAGCTGGTGGGAGCATTTGGCGCGCTTACGGCGAAACTACGGCAAAGGCTGTGAACGAGCGTGCCCAGGCCACTTATTTGCAGCGAAATTTCGCTAATCGCGCATTTTACGGGTTTGGGGCCGCCGCGGTGCACGACGCTTTAGCCAAACCTTCCCCGGCAAACCGGGTTAGCACAGCAACCTCATAGCTTAGCTTTTTCCGCATGGATTTTACCGACAAAAACATTCTGCTCATCGGCGCTTCGTCGGGCATTGGGCTGGCTACCGCGCAGCTGCTCAGCTCGCTCAAAGTCAACCTCTTCACCGCCTCGCGGCACCTTTCGCCGGAGCTGGAAGCCCTGGGCACCACCCACTTCACCTACGACGCCACCCAGGAAGTTGGGGCCACGTTCGACGCCCTGCCCGAGGTGTTGCACGGCGTGGTGTACTGCCCCGGCAGCATCAAGCTGCGCCCATTTGAGCGAATACCCGTGGCCGATTTCGCCGCCGATTTCGACCTGAATGTGCTGGGGGCCGTGCGCGTCATCCAAGCCACCATCAAGCGCCTGAAAAAGGCCGAAGGCACGGCGTCCATCGTACTATTCAGCACCGTGGCGGCCGATACGGGCATGAGCTTCCACGCCAGCATCGGCACTGCCAAGGCCGCCGTGGAGGGCCTCACCCGCGCGCTGGCCGCCGAGTATGCCGCCAGCGGGGTGCGCGTGAACTGCATTGCGCCTTCGCTCACCAACACGCCCCTGGCCGCCGCCCTGCTCAGCTCGCCCGAGAAGGTGGAGGCCGGCGGCAAGCGCCACCCTTTGCAGCGCATCGGTCAGCCCGAGGACCTTGCCTACACCGCCTCGTTCCTGCTCTCCGACCACAGCTCGTTCGTGACCGGCCAAACGCTGGCCGTGGACGGCGGCATGGGGAAACTGAAGTAGTTTTTTGGTGCTTGGTTGTTGGTGCCTGGTGCTTGGCCTGGCCTGATATCCGCTAATTACCACCTCGCCAAGCACCAGGCACCAACAACCAAGCACCAATATGAAAATCTGCATCTTCTGGCACCGGCGCGACCTGCGCATTCACGACAACGCGGGCCTGGCCGCGGCCCTGGCCAGTGGCCTGCCGGTGGTACCGCTCTTCATTTACGATTCGGACATTCTCGACTACCTGCCCAACAAGGCCGATGCCCGGCTTACCTACATTTTCGACGAGGCCGAGAAGCTGGCGGCGAAAACCGAAGCGGCCGGCGGCACCTTCCTGGCCCGCTACGGGCGGCCGTTGGAAATACTGGAAGCTTTAGTGCAGGAATTTGAGGTGGCCGCCGTGCACGCTAACGAAGACTACGAGCCCTACGCCACCGAGCGCGACGCGGCCGTGGGCAAAATGCTGCGTGCGCACGGCGTGGACTTCTTCTTATACAAGGACCAGGTCATCTTCGCCAAGGATGAAATCATGACCAAATCGGGCACGGTGCCCAAGGTGTTTGGCCCTTACCTGAAAGCCTACACCGAACGGCTCACCGACGACTTGCTCCTGCCCTACGGCTCGGCCGAGGCCTTCAAAAAAGAAAACCTGGCCCAATTGCCCGCCGAAACGGCCGGCCCGCGCCCCACACTGGCCAGCATGGGTTTCGAGCGCCTCGAACAGTTCGTGCCCACCGCCGACCTGCCCGCCGAGGCCGTGGTGCGCGACTACCACAAAACGCGCAACACGCCCGCCCTGCAAAACGGCACCACCCGCATTTCGGTGCAACTGCGCTTTGGCACACTCAGTGTGCGGCAGGTGCTGCGCCAAGCCAAAGCCCTGAACCCGAAGCTCCTGGCCGAAATTATCTGGCGCGATTTCTTCATGATGCTGCTTTGGCATTACCCGAATACCGCCACCGAAGCTTACGACCCCAAGATGCGGGACGTGCCCTACCGCAACAACGAGGACGAGTTCCGGGCCTGGTGCGAGGGCCGCACCGGCTACCCGCTCGTGGACGCCGGCATGCGCGAACTGAACCAGACCGGCTACCTGCCCAACCGCGTGCGCATGACCGTGGCCGGCTTCCTGGTGAAGCACCTGTTCATCGACTGGCGCTGGGGCGAGCGGTACTTTGCCGATAAGCTCCTCGACTACGAGCTGGCCAACAACGTGGGCAACTGGCAGTGGATGGCCGGCACCGGGGCCATTTCCGCTCCGTGGTTCCGGGTGTACAGCCCGGATAGCCAGCTCGAAAAAGTGGACCCCACGCTGGAATACGTGAAGCGCTGGGTGCCGGAGGTTGGCACCTCCGCGTACCCCGCGCCTATTGTGGAGCACAAATTTGCGCGGGAGCGGTCGGTGGAAGGGATTCGGGCGGCGCGCATCGCCGCGTCGTAGCGCGGACTTTTAGTCCACGCGTTAACAGGTGCTGGCAAGTTCACGCGCGGACTAAAAGTCCGCGCTACGCCCCGAACCTACCGCTCCCTGCGTCGGTTATACCGGCATGGAAAAAGACCGCATCAAACAAGCTTACCTCGACTTCGTGCTCAACGAAGGCCACCCGCCGCAATCGGTGTTCAAGCTCACCAAGCAGCTGGGAATTGCCGAGCAGGAATTCTACAAGCACTACCCGAATTTTGAAGCCATTGACCGGGAAATCTGGGCCGATTTCGGCCGGCAGGCCCGCGAAACAGCCGCCGCCGAGCCGGTTTACGAAGGCTACGGCAGCCGCGAGAAGCTGTTGGCGTTCTACTACACACTGCTCGAAATTCTCAAAAACAACCGCTCCTACGCCCTGATGAGCCTGCGCCGCTCGCTCAAGCGCATGCCGGGCCTCTCGCCCCGCGTGCTCGACGACTTCCGGCAGGACTTCGAATACTTTGTGAGCGACCTGCTCAGCGCCGGCCGCGTGAGTGGCGAAATTGCCAACCGCCCGCTGGTACAGGACGGCTACCCGCGCTTCTTCTGGCAGCAGGTGCTGTTCGTGCTGGGCTTCTTCGCCAAGGACGACACCGTAAACTTCGAGCGCACCGACGCCGCCGTGGAAAAAGCCGTGACCCTGAGCTTCGACCTGGTGGGCCGGAACACGCTGGATTCGGCCTTCGATTTCGTACGATTTCTGGTGAAGCGGTAAAAACCAGTGAACAGTTATCAGTGAGCAATGAACAATGCCGTTCAATCGAATCCTGACCAACTGTTTATTGCTCACTGATAACTGTTCACTGATTTAATGTCCGACGAACCCCAAACCTCCCTGCCGACCACCAAGGTGGCCCGCGCCGCCCGCTTCGCCAAAACCGGCTTCAACGTCGGCACCAATTACATCAAGCACTACGCCAAGAAGGCCGTGGGGGCCGAGTCGACCACCGAAGACCTGCACGCCGCCAACGCCGCCGAGCTCTACGGCACGCTGAGCGAGATGAAAGGCTCCGTGCTGAAAGTGGCCCAGATGCTGGCGATGGAGAAAAACATGCTGCCCACGGCCTACGCCGACCAGTTTGCCAAGGCCCAGTACTCGACCCCGCCCCTTTCCGGACCGCTGGTAACCAAAGCCTTCCGCGACGCTTTCGGAAAGTCGCCGTTTCGGCTGTTTGATGAATTTGAGCCCGAGGCGCGGCAGGCGGCCAGCATTGGGCAGGTGCATTTTGCCCGCAAAGACGGCAAAGCGCTGGCCGTGAAGGTGCAGTACCCCGGCGTGGCCGACAGCATCCGGTCCGATATCCGGCTGGTGAAGCCCATTGCCCTGCGCGTGATGGGCCTGAACGAAGCCCAGGTGCGGCCTTACTTAGAAGAAGTGGAAACCCGGCTGCTCGAAGAAACCGACTACGCCCTGGAACTCCGGCGCGGCCAGGAAATCGCGGCCAAATGCCAAACTCTGAGCAATTTAGAGTTCCCGGCCTATTACCCGGAGTTTTCCACGGCGCGCATCCTCACCATGGACTGGCTCCCCGGCCAGCACCTGAAGGAGTTTCTGGCCACTAACCCCACGCAGGAAGTGCGCAACCAAATCGGCCAGGCGCTGTGGGATTTCTACCAGTTCCAGTTCAACGAACTGCACCAGCTGCACGCCGACCCACACCCCGGCAATTTCCTGATGCGGGCCGACAACGGCGGCACCCTCGGCGTGCTCGACTTCGGCTGCGTGAAAGACGTGCCGATGGACGTATACGAGCTGTTTAAGGACCTGCTGGCTCCCGAAACCATTGCCGACGAAACCCGCATGGCCGCCCTGCTCACCCAGGCCGGCGTGCTCCGGCCGGCCGATGCGCCGGCCATGCGGGCGCTGTACCTGCGCACCATGCAAGTCTCGCTAGAGCTGGTGGGCCGCCCCTTCCGCCAGGCCACGTTCGACTTCGGCGACCCGGCCTACATGGCTGCCCTCTATGCCCTGGGCGACGACCTGATGGCCGACCCCGAGCTGCGCAAGCAGCGCGAGCCCCGCGGCTCCGAACACTTCATTTACCTAAACCGGACCTACGTGGGCCTTTTTGCGCTGCTCACGGAGCTGGGTGCGGCTATCGAAACGGGAATAGATGTACCCACATTAAAACAAAACAACGGCTGAGCTTCTTGAAAGACGCACCAGCGCTATCACATGCGCTGGTGCGTCTTTTTCATTTCATTTTTCGCTTACTCCCATGCTCACCAAAAAATTATTCACCCTCAGCGCTTTGGCATTGAGCCTCACCTTCTCGGCCTCGGCCCAGAAAATGGCCAGCTGCTGCGCCCGGCCCGCCGGCAACCTGTCGGCTTCGGCCACCGAGTCCTTCGCCATGCTGGCGGCCGACAAGGATTTCTCGGGTGGCCACGACGCCCCCCTGCCCTACTCCTATCAGGGCGAAGGCAAGATGGTTGAGTTCAAAACCCCGGACGGTACGCCCGGCCACGGCTTCGAAATCAAAAGCGCCACGCCCAGCAACAAGTACCTGTTCGTGATTCATGAGTGGTGGGGCCTGAACGATTACATCAAGAAGGAAGCCGCCACGTTCGCCGCCGAAATGCCCGGCGTCAACATCATTGCCGTGGACCTCTACGATGGCAAAGTAGCCACCACCCCCGACGAAGCCGGCAAGTACATGGGCGAGGTGAAAACCGAGCGCGCCGTGGCCATCCTCAAAGGGGCCCAGATGTACGCCGGCCCCAAGGCGCAGCTGGCCAGCATCGGTTGGTGCTTCGGCGGCGGCTGGAGCTTGCAGGAAGCTCTGCTCGGCGGCAAGCAAACGGTGGGCTGCGTGATGTATTACGGCATGCCCGAGAAGGACGTGGCCAAACTCAAAACCCTGAATACCGACGTGCTGGGCATTTTTGCCAGCCAGGACAAGTGGATTAACCCGGAAGTAGTGGGCCAGTTCAAGAAGGACATGGCCACGGCCGGCAAGAAAGTGACCGTGGAGAGCTATGACGCCGACCATGCCTTCGCCAACCCCTCGAACCCCAAGTTCAACAAGGAATACGCCGCCAAGGCGCACGGCCAAGCGCTCACCTACCTGCGAACTAAGTTTGGCGTTAAGGCAAAAGCCTAAGCTCTCTGCGTTGCCGAAGCTTCAAAAGCCTTCCCCGTTGGGAAGGCTTTTTTTGCTGCTTTGGACGGGGTTCCCATCTGTTTCCACCCCCGCCATTCCTACCGCCAGGGCCCTCGGCTGGGTTGAGGTATCAGCGCTGCGCTTAGTGGGCAGTGAGAGGTGGGCAAAAGAACGTCCGGCTGCACGCGGTGAAGTATGACGCGTGCAGCCGGACATTCTTTTGTCCACCTCCTTATTTCTTCGGCGCTTGCCCGTACTCCTGCACGGGTTCGTAGGTCATGCCCAGCTGCTTGGTGTCACCGGTGATGGTCAGGTCGAGGTTGGCTGGCAAGGCGCTGGGGTTGAGGAGCACGGCCGTGGAGCCGGCCGCAAACTTCAGCACGCCCGACTGGCCGGGCTGCAGGGTGACTTTGCCGAAAGTGCCGCCGCCCTTGGGCCGCTCACGGATTTCGACGGGCACCGAGCCCACGTTTTTGGCGGCTACCTTGAACGCGCCCAGCTGGTCACCACCCAAGATAAACTGCTTGCCCGGCTCAATTAACAATTGGGAATGGATGGGACCCGCCAGGGCCAGCAGTGGCAGCAGCAGCATGGCCAGGACCCAAAAGCGCGTGGCGGCGGCGGGAGAGAGGAGATTTTTCATGGCAAATGATTGGTTTTTAAATGGTTATTGAATTGACTAACTGAGTGAGTGCCGTGCCTTCATTAACGGCCGTAAGTTACTTATTGCCTTTCCGATAGGTCATGCCCAATTCGCGGGGGTCGAGCAAACTGGCATCGATTTTTAGCCGGGCCTGCGCATCGTTGCTGTTGAATAGCAACGCCTGGGAGCCGGCCCCGAATTGCAGCTCAACCGCCTGACCCGGCGCGATGAGGCCGCGTTCCAGCGTCTGGCCGTCGCGGGTGCGTTCACGGGCCTGCACGCCCACCGCGCCCACGTTGGTCCCCACGAAGGTGAAGCCCCCGGCCTGACCACCACCCAGCAAAAACTCCTGCCTGGCCGGTATCAGCAGCCGCGAAAGCTTGGCCGCCGTGGCCCCGGCAGGTGCCGGGCGCAGCTGTTGGGCATCGACCGGAAGCGCGCTGGGCGGGGCCGCCGCGTAGCCCATGCCCAAGCCCGCACCGTTGCTGATGTTGACGTCGATTTTGGCTTCGCGCGGTCCCAGATTAACCAAAATGGCTTGCGAGCCCATGCCGAATACGGCCTTGGTTTGCTGGCCGGGCTGGAGCAGGCCCACGGACATGACCCGGCCATTGGCAGTCCGTTCCTTGATTTCGACCGCCACCGGGCCCACGTTGTGCGCCTCCACCCGGAAGCCCAGCAGCTGCTTGCCGCCCAACTCAAACTGCTTGCCGACCTCAATGCTCACCTGCGAGCGCAGGCCGTTGAAGCCCGACGACGAGCAGGCCAGCAGCGGTGCCGCCAGCACCAGCAACGCAACCACGGCGGCCAGTGGGACGCTACCCAGCAGCTTTACCAGGGCAGCGGGACCGCGCCAGGCGGCCAGGGAAATGGGAAAATTTTTCATAACCGGGGCACAAAAGGGGTTGGTGAATTGATGCCCCAAAAGTCCCCCGGCCCGGCTCCGTCCGCGCTCCAACTTACGCCTTGGGCCGTCCCAGCTTATGATTTGGGCCGCGTGACCTCGCCCGGTGTGCGCCCCGTTAGCTTTTTGAATACGCGGTTGAACGTGGATTTGGAGTTGAACCCCGATTCTAACGCAATGCCTACCAGCGAGTAATGGGCCAAGCGCGGGTCCTGGAGCTTGCGCTCGGCTTCGGCCACCCGGTAGCGGTTCACGAAGTCGTTGAAGTTCTGCCCGCAGCCGGTGTTGATGACGTGCGAGAGCAACGACGTATTGGTGCGCAGGCGGTGCGCGAGCTCGGCCAGGGTCAACTCGGGTTCCAGCCAGGGCTGCGCCTCGGCCATAAGCCGGAGCAGCTTCGCACGCCACGGATGAAACTCGGGGGCCAGGGAGGGCGCGGGCGCACTGGCCGGTGCGGCAGAAAATTCGGGGGCCTGCGCCGCAGGGTTGGTGGCAGTTACCGGATATTCCGCAGGGGGCACCGCCGTATCAACGGCATTATCCGGCAGTGCCTCCACGTCCCGCAGCGCCGCTTCCGGTTCGAAGCGCAAGGGTACAGCGGCCGCGAAGTTGGCCTGCAAACCCACGATGCTGAGGTAGTACACCAACGCGCCATTGGCCAGGTAGGCGTACCAATAGTCGCCGTAGCCCAAGGGCCCGATGATGCGGTTCAGCACCTCAAAGCCCAGCCACAGCAGCAGGCCCAGCAGCGCGGCCGCCAGCAAATCGCGCAGCCCCCGAAACCGCAGCCGCGCCGTATCCGAAAAATTGTCGTCGAGGTAGCGGCGGTAGCGGCGCAACAGGCGCAGCGTGGCAAAGCCATAGCTCAGCATCAGGGCGTAGCCCAACCAGTTGGCGGGCGCGCTCAAAAAATCCAGGAAGTTGGCCACTTCGCCCTTGGTGCCGAAGTGAAACGGCAGCGCCTGTCCGTGCAGGGCCCGGCTCCAGCCCAGGTCGTAGAGCGCGGCCACCGCGTAGGCCCCCAGCAGCAGCAGGCCCGGCAAAAGGTGCCCCCAGTGCCGCCGCAGCTCAAATTCCTGGTTGGTCAGGCTCCGGCAGTACAGGTAAAACGTGGGGCCCCAGGCCAGCCAGGGCTGCCACGGCATGTAGAACATGAACGTGGAGTAGCCGTCGTGGCTGTCGTACCAGCCGGCGTAGCCCAGCATCCACTGAGTTATGGGCAGCACGTTCAGCAACAGCAGCAGGGCCAACAGCCCATCGGGCAGGCTGCCGTAGCGGGCGGCCCGCACCAGCAAATGCACCACCAGGGCCGTGCCCGGCACCACAAACGGCAGCAACAACGCGCTATGCGCACCAAATTGAAACAGCATGGCGCTAAACTACTACAAAGCGGCCGGCGTTTTTCGGTGCCTGCGCCGATTAATTACGCCACGGCCAACAGGCCCGCCAGCTCGGCCACGCAGTCGTTTAGCTGCTCCCAGGCGGGCAGCATGAAGTACTGGTTCTGGTAGCGCGCGCCCGTGACGGGCGTACGCAACACCGTGGCCAAATCGAAGGCCGGGCGCGGGGTGTGCTCGTTCACGCAGTGGTGGATTTCGCCAGCCGAAGACAGCAGGCCCGCCCCGTACAGGCGCGGCTGCCCCTCGTGCTGCACCAGCCCAAACTCCGCCGTGAAGAAATACAGCGCCCACAGCTGCTCCCGCGCCGGCGAGCCCACCGGCTGCGCCCGATACGCCAGCCCCAGCATGTGCAGAAAATCAGCCAAGCCTTCGTCCAGCAGCATGGGCACGTGCCCAAACAGGTCGTGGAACAAATCGGGCTCGGGGCTGAAGTCGAAGTTGTGCATGGACCGGATGCGCGTCACAATCGGAAACTTCCGCTCGGCCAGGAGCTCGAAAAAGGCCGCCGGCTCAAACGGCCGCCCCACCGGGGCCAGCTGCCAGCCGGTGTGCTCCCGCACCGTAGCGCTCAGCTCGCCTATGTCGGGGATGGCTTCGCGACGCAACCCGAGCCGGGCCAGCCCCTGGCTGAAAGCCGGCGCGGCCCGCCGGTGCAGCAAGGCCGTCTGCCGGTCAAATAGGATTTTCCAAACCAGTTGGTCGGGGTTGTGGGTTTTGGCGTGGTTGAGGGTGTTGAACATAGCTGCTTTGGCGAAAAAAAAGCCCGATATCCTGGCGGATTCGGGCTTTTGGAGGTTTCTAAAGAAATTTGGGTGTCATGCCTCGTTTTCCTTTAGCGCCAATCGCAGCCCGTTCTCGCCCTGTTTGGGGCAAGTCGCTAGCATAATACGATTGACAAATTGGTGGCGCATGAGTGAAACGAATTTAGGAAATGCTTTTGGAAATGCAAGCATTTCGACACATTAATTTTTAGTTATTCCAGCTCCTCGCGCAGCTGGTATACGCGCCGCAGGTTGCGAATCAGGCGGGCCGATTCGTCGAAGTTCAGCGTTTGCGCGCCGTCCGAAGCGGCAGTTTCGGGCGTTTCGTGGGTCTCAAACACGATGCCATCGGCTCCGGCCAGCACGCCGGCCAGCGCCATGGCCGGCACGTATTCGCGGATGCCGATGCCGTGCGACGGGTCCACAATCACTGGCAAGTGGCTTTTGGCTTTTAGGATGGGTACGGCATTCAAATCCAGGGTATTGCGGCTGGCCGTTTCGAACGTGCGGATACCGCGCTCGCACAGAATCAGCTTCTCATTGCCGCCCGAAAACACGTATTCCGCCGACGAGAGCAGCTCCTCAATGGTCCCCGAAATACCGCGCTTGAGCAGCACCGGCTTGTCCACGCCGCCCAAAGCATCGAGCAGGTTGAAGTTCTGCGTGTTGCGCGCGCCCACCTGGAACACGTCCACGTAGTCGTGCATCTCCTCCACCTGCGACACCTGCATCACTTCGGTCACGATTTTGATGCCGCGGGCCCGGGCCATGCGGTGAAAGTCGCGCAGCCCATCCATGCCCAAACCGCGGAAGGCGTAGGGCGACGAGCGGGGCTTGAACACGCCGCCGCGCATCAGGCGCACGCCGTTGGCGGTCAGGTGGTCCATCACCTTTTCCATCTGGCTTTCGCTCTCGATGCTGCACGGGCCGGCGCACAGCGCCAACGAGCCCTCCCCGATGGTCACGCCATCGCCGAGGTCGAGCACGGTGGGCTTCACGCGCCACTTGCGGCTCACCAGCTTGTAGTCGTCGGATACGCGGTGCACGTCGCGCACGCCCGGCAGTTGGCCAATGGTGCGGATGTCAAATTCCTTCTTTCCAATGGCCACCAAGTAGTGGGCGTGCTGGGTGGTCACCTCATTGGCCTTGTAGCCCTGCTGCTTGAGGTGCTCGGTGATGGCGGGAACCGAGGCGTTTTTTTCGAGTTGAATTATCATGTGTCGTTCGGGAGTCAACCTCACCCCCTGACCCCCTTTCCAAAAGAGAGGGGACACCGGTTCGAAGAGGACGGCACTTGTAATGAATAAATTGACAGAGAAATACCAGCGCAGGGCCGGTGCCCCCTCTTTTTTGGAGAGGGGCCGTGCCCGGCAGGGGTCAGGGGGTGAGGTTTACGCCTGCTTGATGCCGCGCACAAACTGGGCAGCGGCGGCGGGCGCATCGTCCACATCCCTCAGCGCCTGAATCAGGGCGGAGCCGATAATAGCCCCCTCGGCGTGCTCACAGGCACGGTCGAAGCCGGCTTTGTTGGCAATGCCAAAGCCGATGAGGCGGGGGTTGCGCAGCCCCAGAGCGGCAATGCGGTTGAAATAGGCTTGCTGGGCCGGAGCGTCGGTGGGCGTGGTGCCGCCCGTGGTACCGGGCCCGGACACGAGGTAGAGGAAGGCTTCTGAGAGGCTGTCGAGCCGGCGGATGCGCTCCTCGGAGGTCTGCGGGGTGATGAGGAAAACCGCCTTCAAGCCGTGCTTTTGGAAGATGGGCTGGTAGGTTTCCTCGTACTCATCGAGCGGCAGGTCGGGCAGGATGAGGCCATCGACGCCCACGGCGGCAGCCTGGCGGCAAAACTCCTCCACCCCGAACTGCATCACCGGGTTGAGGTAGCCCATGAGCAGCACCGGCGTGTCGGCCACGGCGGCGCGCAGGCCCTGGAGTTGCTCGAAAAGCACGGGCAGGTTCATGCCGTTGGCCAGGGCCACTGTGCTGCTGCCCTGGATGACCGGGCCATCGGCCAGCGGGTCGGAAAAAGGCATGCCGATTTCGAGGATGTCGGCCCCGGCTTCTACCAGTGCCTGGGCCAGTGGAATGGTGTCGTGCAGGCTGGGGTAGCCGGCGGTGAAGTAGGTGTTGAGCAAGTTATGCTTGCTCGCGAAGGCGTGAGCTATTCTGTTCATGAGTTGGTTCCCGCAGAGGGCGCGGAGGGTTGCGCAGAAATCCCAAAACAATCTGCCACATCACCGCCCACCCCCCCCCCCACAGCGCGACCCAAAACAAAAAAAAAAAAAAACACAACAGCGCCATCAACACAAAAAATATAAACAACAAAAAAACACCCCGCAAAACC
>JBBQSQ010000044.1:0-26170 GCA_038213745.1 Cytophagales bacterium | reverse complement strand
GGTGTCGCGCACGTCGGTGCCGGTGCCGGCGATGTACTTCCAGTTGCCCCAGTTCGAGGCCGCGTCGTGGTCGATGAGCTGGTGCTCGAACCAGGCCGCGCCCCAGCGCCAGTCCTGGTGCAGGTCGTGAATGAGGTAGCTGGCCACGTTTTGCCGGCCCCGGTTGCTCATAAAGCCGGTGGCTGCCAGCTCGCGCATGTTGGCATCCACAAATGCATTGCCGGTGCGCCCGGCGGCCCAGTCCTCAAACACTGCTCGGTCTGGCTGAATGGGCTTGGGAATCTGGTCGCGCAGGCCGCGCCAGCGGAAGAAATCCGGCCCGGCTTTTTGAGCCAGCAGGCGGAAATAATCGCGCCACAGCAGTTCCAGCCGCAGCTGCATAGCCCCCTTGCTTCGCGCGCCGTGGGTGGTATCATATGCATCAATGGCCGCCCAAATCTGGCGGGCCGAAAGGCTGCCATTGGCCAGCCAGGGCGAAAACTTGGTGCTAAACGCCTCGCCCAGCATTTGGTTGCGGGTGTCGTCGTAGCGGCCAATGAGGTGGCGCGCTACGGCATAGTCGTGCAGGCGGGCCAGGCCGGCGGTTTCGCCGCCGCCCAGCGCGGGCAGGGCCGAGCGGCGGTCGGGCGCAAGGCGAACCAGCGACGGCTGCCCCAGCTGGGCAGCTATCGCATCGGCAGTGGGCAGCGCTGCGGGCGCGAAGCCCGCGGGCAGTGGCGGCAGCTGGCGCGGGGCGGGCAGCGGCGGCCGCACCGTCGTTTTGGACGCCACATCAAACCGAAACTTGCTAAAGGAAAACGGCAGATTACGCAGGGGAATGGGCAGGTCGGCGGGGTGCAGCAGGGTGAGGGTTTCGAAACAGCGCAGGGGAATCTGGGGGCCGAGCGCATCAACGAGGGCGTTTTCGGCTTCCTCTTCCTCGGTGGTGTGCTCGGTGCTGGCGTGCACGGCTTGGGCACCCAGCTGCCGGGCCAGGGCCGGCAATACGTCCTCGGGCCGGCCCACCGCAAAGTGAATGCCGGAGCCCAGCGCGGCGTAGCGCTGCTGCAAATCGGCCAGGCTTTCGAGCAGGAAGGCCAGGCGGTGCGGGCCGGTACGGGGCAGGCCCAGGTAGGCATCGGGGCCCAGGGCTACAGGGTCGAAGCAATAGACGGGCAGCAGGGCGGTGGTGCCGGCGGGCAGGGCCGCCAGGGCTTCGTTGTCGTGCAGGCGCAGGTCGTTGCGCAGCCAATAGAGGACGGTCATGCAAGAAATGGGGGCAGAGTTTGGCAGGCTAACAGGCGGCAGCGCCTTTCTTCCCACTTTCCGCCGAAAATCTGGCTATTTGCGCCGCCGCCGGGCTAGCAGCAGGCCCACGCAGGCCAGCGCCAGCCCCGCAATCAGGGCGTCGCGCACGAAGTGGCCCTGTTTCGCTTCGGCTACTTCGGCTTCCAGGTCGCGCTGCTTCGCGAGGTGTTGTTTTTCGCGTTGCTGTAGGTTTTCGGTTTCGTTGCTCAGCTCGGCGAGGCGCTGGGCGGTGAGGTTGCGGTCGTCGCGGCCGGTGCTTTCAAGGTGGGTGGTGGTAGCGGCCAGGCGGGTGGAGGCGGAAGTAGCTTTTTGGGCGGTTTCGTTGAGCACGTCCACGATTTGCTGGTCCTTGTCCACGATGCCTTGCAGGGCATCCACCACTTCCTGCAAATCCTTCTTGGAAGGCTTGTTGCCAAACAGGCTGTGGCGCTGGGCATTAGCTTCGGCGTAGCGGCGGGAGAGGGTGGCGCGCTCCTGCAGCAGGCCGGGCAGGCGGCTATCGGGCGTGATGGCCGGGGCTTGGGCCGCGGCTGGCAAGGCCGCTACCCCAGGGGCCAGCAGGAGCACCAAAAGGGCACCAATTAATGGACGAACGGCAATTCTTTGCATTTTTGCAGCGATTAGTAAGACAGGCATGTGCACTCGAAGAACTCAGATAATGAAGAAAAGCGGATTATTATTGCTCGTCGCCCTCGGCGCGTGGAGCTGCGAAACCAGCCGGCTAAAAACGCCGCCCACCTACGGCGGGGCTGTATCCGAAGGCTTGCACGAGCGCGGCGGCGGCACGGTGCTGCCCTTCCTCATTCAGGAAACCAGCCAGGACGAATCCTACGGTTTTACGGCAAATAACCCCGTGCGGGTCGGCGGCGGGCGCGAAGCGGGGGCCCGCAACCAGCAGCGTTACCTCAATGCCCTGCTTGGTCCCCGCGGCGAAGTGCTTAGCTACGAGCGCGAAGGCAGCTGTTGCGTCTTCAAAGTCCCGGAAGGCGGCATCGACAAAGAAGGCCAGCTCGATGTGTATTCCCTGACCTGGAAAGGCCGCGAAGAGCCCCTGAAACTCTACCTCAATATGTACGAAGAGGGTGATTTAAAAGCGCCAAAAGGGCTTTCGGCGGCCCGGTAAAGTTGGCTTGATTCGCTCCGACCTGTGCGAGGGCGAATTGGTTGAGCAGGTGGCAGATTGAGGTTCAGAACAGGGCTGGCGTGGGTGATTGAGCCTTCGGCGGAGCACCGGAATACTTATGGACCATTGCAGACGGTTCAGCGCGAATTCGCGGCATTAGCGGTACTTTTAACTTATCTGCCGCTCGCCCATGTCCTCCCCGTACTACCTCCGTCTCGCTGCTCTCGTTACCGATGTTGCAGCCGCGCCCGCCGACCAGCTCCCGCGCCTGCGCAAGCTGCTGGAAACCATTCTGCGCGACGACTGCAAAGCGCGTGAATCCCCGTTTATCGACCTCAACCAGGCCATCGGGCAGGTCGTTTATGCCCACTCGCTGCCGCTGGCCCTGCGCACCCAACTCCAGGCCCTGCGCCTCGCCGCCAACCTGGTGGTGCACGAAAGCTACGTGGGCACGCCCAATGAGGTAGCCGCGGGGTTCGCCGCCGTGGCAGCCCTGGTGCTCTACCTCACGGGCGAACTATATGCGGGGCCGGCTCTGCCAACGCAAAGTGTCCCGACCAAAGAAAGTGTGGCGGAAGCAGCCATCGAAATAGCCGACCCTACGGCCCGTGCTTTCGTGCCTGCGCTGGCCGCTGCCGGCACTGCCTGGCGCGTGAGCGTGCTGCACGCCGACCTGGCCACCGGCGAGCTGACCGTGGAAATGGCCGCGCCCGCCAACAACCGGCCCAGTGGCCCGTTCCGGTTGTTGCTGCCGGCCGCCTACGAAAACGTACTACCGCTGGCCGCCGTGCTGCACCCCACGCTGCACCTCATCGGCCCGGTGCCGCTGGCCGATGGCAGCGTGCGCGCCCGCCGCGTGGTGCTGGAGCCCGACTACCTAATAAGCGTGACTACTATTGCCGAGTGCGCCCAAAAAGATGGCACCATCCCCGAATGGGCGCTGCTGAACGCCTTTTTGCCCGATGAAACCTCGCGCCCGCTGGTGGTCGGCAACCTGGTGAACCTGCTGCTGGATGAGGAAGTGAGCCACGCCGGACGCGTGGCCGAAAAAGCAGCCACGGCCCGGCAGCTGGTGCCCGCCGGCGGAACGGAGGACGAAGCCGCCGCCGCAGTCGATGAACCGGATTTTAACCTCGAAAAATTCTTCCGGGGCCGGTTGTTCCGCTCGGCTCCGCTCGCGCTCAGCACCCTGCCCGAATTCCAGACCCGCACCGGCGTACCGGAACTGCTGAACGACCTGCGCCGCCACCACCGCACCCTGCGCGAATCCAGGGGCCAGGGCTTCGTGGCCGCCAGCCGCACCGGCTACCAGCAGGAACCCCTGCGCCTGGCCGACTGCTTCCTCGAACCCACCTTCCTGTCGGCCACCTACGGCCTGCAAGGACGCCTCGATTTGCTGCACGAAAGCGCCACCGGCTACGATTTGGTGGAGCTCAAAAGCTCGACCAAAGTGCCCCACGCCGAGCCCTGGAGCAACCACGCCGCCCAGGCCCAGCTCTACCGTTTGCTGCTCGAATCGGTGTTTGGGGCCGATGGCGAAACGGCCGGCCGGGGCCGCACCAGCATCCTGTATTCCAACGCGGCCAGTGGCCAGCCCGCCGTGCGCCGCGTCGACCAGGACCAGGACCTGATTGACCGGCTGCTCTCGGCCCGCAATCAGTTGGTGGGCATCGAATTGCAGCTGGCCCGCGCCGCCGGCCCGCGCCAAACGGCCGCCCTGCTGGCGCCCGTGCTGCACCCCAATCTGATGGCGCTGCCGCCATTCGGCAAGGCCAAAGCCGAAAAAGTGGCCAATGCCTGGGCCGCCGCCGACCCCGTGGAGCGCGCCTACTGCCTGGAGCTGGCCCGCTTCGCCGCCCGCGAAATGCGCCTCACTCTGCTCGGCGACGAGGCCCGCCCCGGCGATGCCGGCGGCCAGGCCGGCCTCTGGCTGCTGCCCCAAGCCCGTAAGCACCAGAACTTTAGCCTGCTCGATGACCTGATGCTCATCGAAGACCACAGCAATGCCGAGGACGACGCCCGCGACGGCCTCGGTCCGCACCTCGTCTTTCAGCGCCCCGACGGTGGCCGTGAAGTCAACTTCCGGGCCGGTGATACGCTGATTCTCTACCCGCGTCGCCGCCAACCCCACCCCCAGCCCCTCCCCGGTGGGGAGGGGAGGGTTCTGATGCCCCTTTCGCCTAGCTCCCCTCCCCACCGGGGAGGGGCTGGGGGTGGGGTTGGCGGTGATAAAGATGCTGCGCCGCTCTCGGTGTTGGATGCGCAAGTGGTGAAGGTCGTTTTGGCCGAAGACCTGGGGGCCGATGGCCGCGTGGTTCTGAGCGTGCGCAACCGCCGCATGGCCCCACGCTACCTGCACGGCCACTCGCACTGGGCCCTGGAGCCCGACACCTACGACACGTTTCGCCGCGAGTGGGCCGGTCTCTCCTCTTTCCTCAGCCTGGCCGCCGACCGCCGCAAGCGCCTGCTGGCCCGCACCGGCCCGCGCGAACCCGAGGAGTGGAGCCCTGCCACTGCACCCGCTACCACCGCGCCCGAAGTAGTGGCCCGCGCCCTGGCCGCGCCCGACTGGTTCGTGCTCTGCGGCCCGCCCGGCACCGGCAAAACCCGCGCCGTGCTGCGTGAGCTGGCCGTGAACCTCTACCAGCAGGACAAGCAGGTGCTGCTGGCCGCCTATACCAACCGCGCCGTGGACGAAATCTGCGAGCAGCTGGTGCAGGCCGGGCTGCCATTTATTCGGGTGGGCTCGCGGCTGGGTACGGCGCCGGTCTACCGGCCGTACTTGCTCGATAACATGCTGCGCGACTGCAACAGCCGCCAGATGGTGCGCGGCCGGCTCACCACCTGCCCATTCTACGTGGGCACGGTGGCCAGCCTGTTGGGCAAGCCGGAGCTGTTCATGCTCAAGCAGTTTGACCTGGCCGTAGTAGATGAGGCCAGCCAGGTACTGGAATCGCCCATGCTGGCCCTGCTGGCCAAAGTGCCCAAGTTCATCCTCATCGGCGACCACCGCCAGCTGCCCGCCGTGGTGGCCCAGGAGCCCGAAACCAGCGCCATCGCCCCAGAATGCGCCGACTTGCTGCGCGATGAGCTGGGCCTCACCAACCTGCGCAACTCCTATTTCGAGCGGCTGTTCCGCCGCGCCGAAGCCCATTGGCCCCACGCCCACGGCACCCTGGCCGACCAGTACCGCATGCACCAGGAGCTGGCCGTGCTGGTGAATGATGATTTCTACGAAGGCCAGCTGCGCTGTCCGCAGCCCTGGCAGGCTGAGGTGCTGGACCGCACCGCCTGGCCCACCGCGCCCAGTGATTTCACGGCCCAGCTTCGGAGCAAGCGCGTGGTTTTTGTGCCCACGCGCCGCCAGCCCGAAGATTTATCCATGAAGGAATCGGCCGAGGAAGCCGAGCTGGCCGGGCAAGCCGCCGCCTACATAGCTCTCGGCTACGGCAGCAAATTCAACCCCGAAACCACGCTCGGCATCATTGCCAGCTACCGCAACCAGGCGGCGCGCATCCGCGCCCGGCTGGCCCAGTTGGCCGTCGAGCTGGACCTACCCGCCCTCGCCCAGGTCAGCGTCGACACCGTGGAGCGCTACCAGGGCAGCCAGCGCGAAGTCATCATCGTGAGCTTCTGCTGCCACCACGAGCACCAGCTGGAACTCATGGTATCGCCCGACGAAACCGGCCAGGTCGACCGCAAGCTGAACGTGGCCCTCACCCGCGCCCGCCAGCAGCTAGTGCTGCTCGGCAACGAGCAGATGCTGGCTCGGGCCCCGCACCACGCGGCCCTGCTGGCCCGGGTAGGCGTGCCGCTTTAGAGTTATCGGTCCACAAAAAAATCGACCACACCTATGCTTTCGCAGCATGGTGTGGTCGATTGCTTGAATACCTTGCTAATTCAAATCGGCACGGGATTGGCCCTCTGCTTAACGCAAGGCGGTCAGTTCCACGTCGAAGCGTATCACCGTGTTAGGTTGGATGGGTCCATTGCCCGATGGGCCATAGGCCAGCCTCGACGGAATGAGCAGCTTTGCTTTTTCGCCCACGCGCATCAGCGTAATTCCTTCATCGAAGCCATCAATCACTTCGCGGTTTCCCAGCACAAACGAGAAAGTGCCACTGTCGAACACCCGGCCGTCAATGTATTTGCCGGCGTATTTTACCGTCGCTGTTCTTTTGGCGGTGGCCTTTGCGCCGGCGGCATTGGTCACCACTGGCACATAATACAGGCCGGAGGGCTGCTTTTGCGCGCCGGTTATGGTGCTGTCGGCGATGTATTTCTTGATGATGTCGTCGTCAATACCGGAGTAGTCCTTGCCGGGGGAAGGCGTTGGCGTGGGGTTGTCGGAGCAAGCGGTGGTGAGAACGGTGGCCGTGCCCGTGCCGAGCGCCAGCACGAGCGCAAAGCGGAGCGCAGAAGCGGAAAGAAATGATTTCATGTTTCGTTTTTTTGTGTAAAAATAGGGGCGCGCGCGGCTTTCGCCGCATGTTGGCCGGAAGTAGATGGGTTGCCAACCCGCATACCCCATCCCGGTGGCGTTGGGCCCGGATGTTTGCCGAACTTGCCGCCCGTCCCACAAACCCAATTCCCTGTTCTTCGTTCCGGCATGCCTCCTTCTCAACCCCAAAATATTATCATTATCGGAGCCGGCGTGGGCGGCCTGAGTGCGGCCATTCGGCTGGCGCAGCAGGGCCACCGGGTGCAAGTTCTGGAGGCGCGGGACCAGGCCGGCGGCCTGGCTTCGGGCTTCGCAGCGGGCGGCTTTACTTTCGATGCCGGCCCCTACATTCTGCTCGATAAACCGGGGCTGGAATGGGCATTTGCCCTCCTGGGCATTGCGGAAGGTACGTTGCCGCTAACACCCATTGAAAACGTGTACCACGTGCTGCACGAGGACGGTACTACCACCGCCTTCGACCGCAGCCTGGATGACACTGCCGCCGCTTTCGAAGCCCAATACCCCGGCAGCGGGGCGCAGTACCGGGCGTTTGTGGAGAAAACCGGGGCCATTCACCGCAACGTGCAGCCGCTCACGTTCCACTCGCACCCCGGCGTGTTTGATGTGCTGCGTAACGGCTCGCTGGGCAGCGTGCCCTTCATGCTCAGCTCGCTGGGCGGGGTGCTGGAAAAGTCGGAGCTGCCGGCCCCGGTGCGGGCCGGCATTGGCATCTGGACGCACATTGCCGGGCAGCCCATGGCCCAGGCACCGGCCCCGATGGCCTTCGTGCCCAGCCTGTTTCACGGCGTGGGGGCCTACCTCCCGCGGGGCGGCATGCGGGCCGTAGCCGAGCTGCTGACGGCTACGGCCCTGGCGGCCGGCGTGCAGATTCGCTACGGCACCAAGGTGGCCGCCATTCAGGCCCCGCACGGGAAGGTGGCGGGCGTGGTCACGGCGGCCGGCGAGGTGCTGCCCGCCACGGCGGTTATGTCCGATGCCAGCGGCATTGGTACTTATGTGGAGCTGGTGGAGGATTTCCCAGCGCCCGAAAAGGAGCGACTCCGGCAGCTGCCGCTGCAATCGCCAGGTACCTGCGTGTATCTTGCCGTGCGGGGCCGCCAGCCGCCGTACTACGTGCGCTTCAAGCTGCGCGGTACCGGCTGCACGGCCTTTGTGCAACCCGGCCTGCTCGACCCCGAGCTGGCCCAGGATGGCTGGTACCCGGCCCGGCTCATCTCGCCGCTGGCCCACGCAGAGGCGACACGCCTGGGGGCCGAAGGTCAGCACCGCCTCATGGACGAGCAGCTGGCCGAGCCCTGGTGGCAGGAGGGCATCGATGACTACCGGGTGTTGCACCGCCGCACCACGTTTGAATGGGGCCGCGACTACAACCTGTACCGCGACAGCATGAACCCCGTGATGACGGCCCAACTCATGCGCAAGGGCCGCCTGGCACACCGCAGCCCCAGCATCAAAAATCTGTACCTGACCGGCAGCTCCACGCACCCCGGGCAGTGGGTGAGCTTTTGCGCCATCGCCGGCATTCTGGCGGCCGACTGCCTGAACCACGACCACCCCGCCCATGCTTGACACCACCCTGGAGCTGCACCAGGGGCACCGGTTGCGCGTGGCGCGCCTGGGCCCGGCCGATGCGTCGGAAACCATCGTGCTGCTGCACGGCTACCCCGACAACCTGCAAGTATTCAGCGCTATTGCTTTCCGCTTGGCTACTGATAAGCAAGTTATTGCCTTCGACTGGCCCGGGCAGGGCGACAGCGCAGAGTGGCCCGGCGGGGCCACGCCCGTGGTGTTGGCCCAGCGCCTCCTGACGCTACTCGATACCTGGGGCCTGGCTAAAATCCACCTCTTGGGGCAGGACATGGGCGGGCAGCCGGCCCTGGTTTTCGCCGCCGCCTACCCCGAGCGCATCCACAGCCTGGTGGTAATGAACTGCCTGGCCGGGGGCGACGCGCCCACCTCGTGGGAAATTCGCTGGCTGCGGCGCTTTGGCGTGAATAAGTTGCTGCTGCGGCATTTTCCCTGGCTGGTGTTCCAGCGGGCGCTGCACACGTTTTTGCCGCTGGGCCGGCGGGGCTTATCGGCGGCGCTGCGGGGCGAGCTGTGGCGCACGTTTCGGCGGCCCGCGGTGCGCGCGGTAGTGGTGCGCATGTGCGCTGGCTACGAGGCCCAGTTGCCCCGCCTGCCGGCCCGCTACCTGCAAGTGCAGTGTCCCACCCTCATTTTGTGGGGCGAAAACGACAAGCACTTTCCGCCCGCTCAGGCGCACTTTCTAGCCCGGCAAATCCCGCCCGCCCAGCTCGAAATCATACCCGATGCCCCACACTGGATGGTGCTGACGCACCCCGAATTGGTGGTAACACGGGTACGTGCATTTTGGGGCGAACTCGCTGGAAAAGCGCAAGCGGCGCGGAGCTAGCGCGGGTTTCAGCTAAAGTCAGGAACCCCAATACTTAAAAAGCGAGGCGGTAAACACCCCAGAACTGCCGCTCCATGACCCACTGCGGGGCGGCCCGCATGGCCAGATTACGTACCGCGCCAATAGCCCCGCTTAAGTAGCCCACGTGGCCCATGAGGCGGGAGGTGCGCACGATGTGCTTGGCCTTGGGCCGGCGCAGTTGCTGCATGGCGGTGAAGGCGGCCACGGGGTCGGTGGGGTGCTGGGCCAGCGCGAGGGCCAGGGCGTAGGCGTCTTCTACGGCTTGGCAGCCGCCTTGGCCCATGTAGGGCGTGCTGGCGTGCGCGGCGTCGCCAATCAGGCAGATGCGGCCCCGGTGCCAGTGGGGCAGCGGGTCGATGTCCAGTACTTCGTTTTTGATGATGTGGGCTTCGCTGGCGGCCGCCAGAATGGCGGGTACGGGGTAGGCAAAGCCCCCGAAAGCCGCTTGCAGGCGCTCCAGCAGCTCTTCACGCGCGCTCCCAAACGAGCCCGGCACGGCCGCAAACCAATCCACTACGCCGTCCTCAATTTCCGAAAAGCCAAACCGTAGCCCATCGGCCCAGGCCTCCCGAATGGCTTGCTTGAAGTGCGGCGTGAGCTGCACGCCCGACATGCCCCGCCACACCAAATGCCCGGTGCCGCCCGGCCGCACCCCCGGAAACAGGTGCTCGCGAATGGGCGAGTGAAGGCCGTCGGCCCCCACCACAAAATCGGCCCGCAGCGTGGTGCCATCACTGAATGCGACGCTAACCCCCGTAGCATCTTCGGCCAGCGCGGTGCACACTTTGCCCAGCTGCACGGCCGCCGGGCCCACTTCGGCCAGCAAAATCTGCTGCAGGGTGGCCCGCCGAATGGCCGTGGTGCCGTGCCCAAACCGCTGCCGGATGCGCCCCTGGTCGGTGCGCAGCAGGGGCTGCATCTGCCCGTTCACAATCTCGATGGCCCGCAGCGGTACCCCACCCGCGTCAATACGCCCGGATAGGCCGAGGCGCTCGAAGACCTGCATGGCATTCGGGGCCATCCAGATGCCGGCCCCCAGCGGCAAAATGTGCGGGGCCGCCTCGCAGACCGTGGCCGCAATGCCGCGCTGCCGAAGCGCAATGGCCGCCGTGAGCCCGGCAATGCCCCCGCCGATGATGATGCCCGATAGCTGCATGAGGTGGCGCGTAGTTAGGGGCTAAAGGTAAGCGCAGCAGGCTGCGTTTGGGCAAAATTTTAGCGCCAAAAAGAGGTGGTTTTGGTTGAATCAAGCCGCCGTGGCCACGTCATCTCAATAACGACGAGTAAAGCCGCCGCCAGCGTGTAAGCCAGCATATCGGACCACTCAAAATGGCTGCCCAGTAGTAGGCGCGCCACCGTATTGTGCTGCCAGCCAAGCCGTGCCAGCAGCCCGAAGTATTGCAGCGCTTCGATGGCATAAGAAATTAGCAGCGCCGCGGCTGCCGCCGTGCCTGCCGAGATTGAGACCACGCTCCTGATAAGGCAGTACAGGAGGAGCGTGGCTAGAAAATCGCCAACGTAGGGCCGAACAATGGCATCGTGCACGAACAGCCCGATGTAGCCTTCTGCCAGCACCAAACCACTGGCGGCCAAGAAGTAAGTTGGTTGAAAGCGGTACATGGCACTGTTCATACAACCTAACGGCGCGAATGCCCGGCCGGGCAGCGCAGCGGCCCAACCGGCGCAACCGGCGGGGGCGGCATCCCGACCGGTGCAGCGTCCAGGGCCTGGATACGGGCCCGGTACTCGGCGGGAAGCATGGCGCTTTTGGCCCACTGACTGAGGGCCAACGTGCGGCTGGCCCGATAGAGCGCCAGGGCGGGCCGCACGGCCGCTCCGCTGGGCAAGCGCAGCATTTGGCGCACGGGCAATGGCACTACCAGCCCCTGCACGGCGCGCAGCAGGTGGTAGCGGGGACCGCCCAGGTGCTTGCGGTACTGCTGGTAGAGGTCGGTGGTGTGAGGGCTGGCCGCCAGGTTTTGGGCCAGGTGCGCGGCGCGGGCGGTTTGCCACGCGGGGTAGGTGGTGGGCAAGCCGGGGATGCCCATGCGCCGGCCCAGGCGGCAGAATACGTCAACAATTTCCTGGCATTCGGAGGCTGTGAGCGGGCGTTCCAGCACTTCGAAGGCTCTAATGGAGTAGGCAATGAGCATGAAAAGCACGTCGCGGTAGGCCCAGTCCGGAATGGCATGGCCGCGGCGCGCTTCCACCGCGGCGTGGATGGCGGCAATGGTGTCGATGGCCTGCTCGGCCCCGGCGCGCTCGGCAAACACGATGCGGCGGGCATAGTCCACGGTGGAAAACAGGCGGCCGAGTGGGTCGGCGGGCAGGCGGCCGGTGAAGTACAGCCAGTCCACGGCCTTGTTGAGCGCGAACTCCGCCGCCGCGCCGGCAAAGATGAACAGCACCGTATCGGAAGTGCCCCAGATGCGGCGCACGATGGAATCAGGAGCCATGAAATATTGCATGTTTTGCGAAGAACTTTGATTTGCAAAGTTAATCCATTTTCATCCTTCTTCGAACTAACCCGGGTTTGGGTCTGGCAGAATTGGCTGCTAAAAGCCTGTGCGAATAGGCCGTCATGCCGAGCGCAGCCGGAGCATCTCGCTCGCATCGTTGTCGCTATTGAGTTACTGCCACACGCGAGATGCCTCGGCTGCGCTCGGCATGACGTTCTTCTTTAGCCTATTCCAATAGGCCACTACCGTGCCTTGAGCGTGCCGCCAGCTGCTACCAGGGGCTTAACCTTCGGCCGTTTGTAGAAATACAAAATCAGCAGCGGCAGAAGTGTGAGCTCGGCCACCACGCCGAAAAGTAGCGTTAGTCCAATCAGCAAACCAACGTAAAAGGTGCCGTCGAACTTCGAAAAGAGGAGAGTTGAAAACCCGCCCACCAGAATCAGCGACGTGGTGATAACCGCCTTGCCAGCCAATAAGTACGTGTGGCGCACGGCTTTGAAAATATCCGGCTCTTTACTCAATATCAGCCGCAGCTTGCTGATAAAGTGAATGGTGTCATCGACGGCGATGCCGAAGGCGATGGTGAAAATGATGCTAGTACTCACCTTCATGTTCACGCCGGCCAGGCCCATCACGCCGGCCACGATGATGATGGGCAGCAGGTTGGGAATGAGCACGACGATGGTCATGCGGAAGGATTTGAACAGCGCCAGCACAATGAGCGTCACCATGGCCACATCGATGGCCATGCCCTGAATCATGTTCAGGGTCAGGTTTTCGTTGTTTTTATCGATGAGGTTTGATGAGCCCGTGAGGCGGGTACCAAGTACGGTGCTGTCGATGCGGGTGCGCAGGTAATGGCGCAGCTGGTCGTTGAGGGCATCGGCGCGGATGCTGCCCACATCGGCCATGCGGCCGGTGAGGCGGCCGGCCGAGCCGTCGGGCAGGGCCAGGGCGCTGAATTCGGGCTTTTTGCGGAACTGGCGGAGCTTGCTGCGCAGGCCGCTGAGCTCTGCGGCATCGGTGGGCAGGCGGTATTCGGCCAGGCCGCCGCCGTGCAGGGCCTTGCGCACCGACTTAACGAGCGTAACCGGCGAGGCGGCAAAGCGCAGGCCGTAGGTTTTGGTCAGGTAGCCTTCGATTTGCTCGGTTTGCCGGAGCACGGCCAGGTCGTAGATGTCGCGGCCGCCGGCCGGTTTTAGTTCCAGCTCAAAGGGCCGCACGCCGGCAAACTGGCGGTCGAAGAAGGCGAAATCCATCCGCACGGGGTCTTTCTTGGAAAGGTCGTCGAGCAGCATGGAATTGATGTGCACCCGCGTAGCCAGCCCGATGGAGGCCGCCAGCACCAGCCCGCTCACGGTGAACACCAGCCGCCGCCGCACCAGCACGGTGCGGAAGAGGCGGCCCAGCACGCCGTCCCAGCTGTGGCCCTGGCGGCGCGGCTCGCGCAGCTGTGGTTTGCCCAGCAGCACGAGCATGGCCGGCAGCAGCGTGAAGCTGAGGATGAAGGCCAGAATAACGGCAATGCCCGTGAATAGCCCGAAGTTGTGAATGGGCCGGATGGTGCTGGTCATCAGCGTGAAAAAGCCCAGGCTGGTGGTGAGCGCCGACAGCCCCGACCCAAACCCCGATTCCTTAATGGTGACCCGCAAGGCGTCCTTTTTACTGGCCCCGTAGCCCAACTCGCTCACGTAGCGGCTGATAATATGAATGGTGTCGCTCATGCCCACCACGAAGAGCATGAGCGGCAGCAGGGCCGTCATCAAATCGATGGTGACGCCAAACGCCGCCATGATGCCCAGGCCCCACGAAATGGCCCCCAGCACCACAATCAGCGGCAAGGCCACGCCCCACCAGGTCCGGAACGTGAGCCAGAGCAGGCCCGTGACCAGCAGAACCGAGAGCGACATGAACACGACCAGCTCCCACTTCAGGCGGTCCACAAACACGGACTGGGCCACCACCCGACCCGCAAAATGCACCCGTGCCTCGGGAATATTCAGGCGGGCCATGCCGCTGTGCAGCGCCGCAAACAGGGAGTCGCCGGGCGGTTTTTTGAGGTCGGGCCGGAGCTGGAGCACCAGGGCCAGGGCGCGGGCATCGGGGCTGAACACGTTGCCCACCAGGCCGGGCGTGCGGTAAATCAGGGTGGAGTCGGCGGCGCGGCGGGCGGGGTCGGCGGCGTAGGTTTCGGGGTGCAGGTAGGGCAGGCTGAACACGCCCAGGCCCTCCACCACGGTGTTGGCCAGGGTGGTGGGGGAGGTGACGTGCCGCACGTTGGCCTGCCGGGCGGCCAGCTGGGTGAGGGAATCAACCTGCGTGAGAAAAGCGGGGTCGAACACCGTTTTGCCGGCGGGGGCTTCCACGCCCAGCAGCAGGTAGTCGTTGTCGTTGCCGAAGCGCCGGGTGTAGCCCTGGTAGTAGTCCAGGTCGGGGTCGCCGGCGGGGTAGAAGTCGTTAAAATTGTAGTTGAACCGCAACTGGGCGACGAAGTAGCCGCTCAGCACCGTGAGCAGGCCCAGCACGAGCAGGGTAATATGAGCGTATCGGCGGAGGGACATGGGGTGGCCGCCCGCAAAATCCCCGGCCGAAGCCAGCGCCGGGCGGGCGGCAATAGGTGAGCAAAAATGGATACGGAGCTACTTACGCAGCGGCACAGCAACATGTGCTTTCGTTGCGTATCTTGGGGTCTGAAAACCGCGCGTTTTCCCCTTTTGTTTCTTCTCACCCCACTTCGTTTCCCATGAAAAATACCCTGCTCGCCCTCGCCATGTTTGCCTTCGCCGGCACCACCGCTTTCGCCCAAGAAGGTCAGGCCAAAGCCGATAAGAAAGACAAAAAAGAATCCTGCGCCATGAAAGGCGGCATGGCCGGTGGCTCGTCGTGCTGCATGAAAGGCGGCAAAACCGCCAGCGTGAAGCCCGCCGCCAAGCCGGTGGTTGCCGTTAAGCTGTAACTTCTCCTGGCTAGCCCCGGCCGCTGCTGAGAACCAAAAAGCCGCTTCGGAAACGAGGCGGCTTTTTGGTTAGCCAGAAATCCCAGGACTTACGCACTTTTAGCCCCGGAGGGGCGACCCGTCGGTAGTAAACCCTTGTACGAGAACGGCAAAGCCCCAGCGGGGCGACCCGGCACCCGGATGCGGGGTCGCCCCGCTCGGGCTTGATTCTTATGAATTAAGCCGTTACTGCCGATAGGCCGCCCCACCGGGGCTAAAAGTGCGTAAGTCTTAGTTGAAGAGTTTCGTCTGGTTTCATTCCATGCATCAGTATCAACGGCGACTCCGGCCCCGTTACAGCCTGGCGCGCCTAAACCATCGCCCCAACGGATTGTAGCATTAGGGCCAACAATCCGCCGCATGTCTTCCACTCCTTCTGAAATCCTCCTGCTTTTTCCGCACCAGCTCTACGATGAGCACCCGGCGTTGCAACCGGGTCGCCCGGTGGCGCTTCTCGAAGAACCCTTGTTCTTTACCCACTTCCGGTTTCATCAGCAGAAGCTGGTGCTGCACCGGGCCAGCATGCAGGCCTACCGGCGGCGGTTGGAGGCGCGCGGCTTTACCTGCCAGTACGTGGAGGCGCGGCAGCCCACCGCCGATGTGCGCGAGTGGATTGCCCAGGCCCAGGCCGCCGGGTTGCGGGCGCTGCACGTCATCGACCCGGTGGACGACTGGCTAAGTCGGCGCATCGAAAAGGCGGCCGCCCGGGCCGGAATAAGCCTCACGGTGCATCATAACCCCAATTTCCTGAATGAGCGGAAGGACGGCGAAGCTTTTTTCGCGGGGCGTAAAAAGTATTTCCAGACCGATTTCTACGTGGCCCAGCGCAAGCAGCGCCGCCTGCTGCTGGAACCCGACGGGCAACCCACCGGCGGCAAATGGACGTTTGACACCGACAACCGCGAGAAGTTTCCCAAAACCGAAACCGTGCCCGCGCTGCCCTGGCCCGCGCCCACGGCCGAGGTGCGCGAGGCCATTGCCTACGTCGAAACGCACTTTGCGGACCACTACGGCCGGGCCGCCGATTTCCGCTACCCCGCCACGCACGAGGCCGCCCAGGCGTGGCTGGCTGATTTTCTGGCGCGGCGGCTGGCCAAGTTTGGGGTGTACGAAGATGCGCAGGTGGCCCGCGAGCCGGTGCTCTACCACGCCCTGCTCACGCCCATGCTGAACATCGGCCTGCTCAGCCCGCAGCAGATTATCGACGCCACGCTCGCCCACGCCGCCCGGCATGCGGTGCCCTTGAACTCGCTGGAAGGCTTTTTGCGGCAGATTGTGGGCTGGCGCGAATTCATTCGCATCGTGTATGAGCGGGAAGGGCGGCGGCAGCGCACCCGCAATTTCTGGGGCTTCGAGCGCCGGATTCCGCCCGCTTTCTGGACCGGCACCACGGGCATCGGGCCGGTCGATACCGTGATAAAAAAGGTGCTGGCCGGTGCCTACAACCACCACATCGAGCGGCTCATGGTGATGGGCAACTTCATGCTGCTCTGCGAGTTCGACCCCAACGAAGTGCACCGCTGGTTTATGGAAATGTACATTGATGCCTACGATTGGGTGATGGTGCCCAACGTGTACGGCATGACCCAATTTGCCGATGGTGGCCTGATGACCACCAAGCCCTACATCAGCGGCAGCAACTACCTGCTGAAGATGGGCGACTGGCCCAAGGGCGACTGGCAAGCTACCTGGGACGGCCTGTTCTGGCGGTTCATGCACGTCAATCGGGACTTTTTCACGAGTAATCCCCGCCTGGGCATGCTGGTGAAGATGTTCGACAAGATGAGCGAGGAAAAGCAAACCGCCCATTTGGCAAATGCCGAGACTTTTCTGGCGCAATTGGATGCCTGGAACGCCGAATAGTAGCGCGGAATCCGGCCACGCGGGAGTCAGCTGGTACCTACCCATCGCCGGCTCCCGCCATCGGTTTATATTTGCCTCAACATGATTCAATACCAAGCCCTCCTCCGCCAAATCCTCGCCACCGGCACCGTGAAAACCGACCGCACCGGCACCGGCACGGTATCCATCTTCGGCCCCCAAATGCGGTTCAACCTGGCCGAAGGCTTCCCGCTGGTGACCACCAAAAAAGTCCATTTGAAGAGCATCATCCACGAATTGCTGTGGTTTTTACAGGGCGACACCAACATTGCCTACCTGCGGGAGCACGGGGTGAAAATCTGGGATGAGTGGGCCGATGCCAACGGCGACCTCGGCCCGGTGTACGGTCACCAGTGGCGCTCCTGGCCGGACGGAAACGGGGGCCACATCGACCAAATCAGCCAGATTATCCAGCAGCTCAAGCAGCAGCCCGACTCGCGCCGCATCCTCGTCTCGGCCTGGAATGTGGCGGAATTGCCGGAGATGAAATTGCAGCCCTGCCACGTTCTGTTCCAGTTCTACGTGGCCGATGGCAAGCTCTCCTGCCAACTCTACCAGCGCTCCGCCGATGTATTTCTGGGCGTGCCCTTCAACGTCGCCAGCTACGCGCTGCTCACCCTGATGGTGGCCCAGGTGACAGGCCTGCAACCCGGCGAATTCATCTGGACCGGCGGTGATACGCACCTCTACAGCAACCACCTGGAGCAAGCCGCATTGCAGCTCACCCGCGCGCCGCGTTCGCTGCCCCAGATGCGAATAAACCCCGACGTGACGGATATTTTCGGGTTTAAATACGAGGACTTTCAACTGGAGAACTACAAGCCCTGGCCGGCGATAAAGGCACCCGTTGCCGTATAAGCGGGCACGATGACAAACCGAGGACTGGGAGTGGTGCTGGTGATGGGATGCGCAATGCTGGCCAGCCGGCCCGCTCACGCCCAAACCGGCGGGTACGCCGCCCCCGGCTTCCCGATGCTGCAACAGCGCCACGCCAAGGCGGCCCCGGTAGTGCCCAAGCTGGCCTCGCCGGTGCTGCCCCGCTTCTGGCACGAGGCCGACGCGGCGAAGCGCACGGCGGGGCAGTCGCGCTTTTTTGCGTTTGTGATGGAGCAGGCGCATTACCCGGAAGCGGCCCGCCCCACCAGCGGCCAGCCCGCCGACCTCATGCCCACCGGCCGCCTGCTGGTCAGCGTGTTGGTGCGGCCCGATGGCTCCGTGCGCCCGCCGCCCCGCATAACCAAGCGCGAGCTCACGTGCCCCGAAAGCGACTACCCGCCCGCCGCCCTCCAGGCGCTGGATGCGGAGGCGCAACGGGTGCTGGGCGCGTTGCGCTTCGTGCGCTCCAAAACGCTGCAGGATTCGCTGGTGGTGCCCATGCGCTTTATCGCGCAATAAGCATTTGCGGCGGGCCAGCGCCTCCCTAGGCTGCCACCTTTGTTGGTGAGAACACCTATGCTTCGATGCTTCGAAACAGGGCAAGGTGCAGGAAAAATGCATGCCGCGCCGGGCCTGGCGGTACGGCTGCCGTGCCGCGAGCAGCGCGGGAGCCCGCCCCCTGCAAGGCCTGTAGCTGCCAAACTGCCGCCCATTCTGGCTATCCTTGGCCTTGGTTAAAAGGCTGATGCTAACGTTTAACGAATGCGGTAGCCGTCGCCCCCCAGTTGACGGCACGCAGCGCTAAGGGCGATGGGGAAAGGAGCGAAGGGTAGTTGGCGGCATCTCCAATGGTGGCTTTTGCTTCAGTTTTCTGACCAAGGTCATTTTGAAGCTGGAAAGACAGAAATCTGGCCGCTGGAACGGCGACCGGGGCGGGCGGACCGTATGATTGCGTAACGGCCATTGGCCGGCTCCTCCCGTTTTGCTTACGCTAATTTCTGAAGATACCATGGCCGAAGATGCTGCTGATTTTGACCTGATTGTGCTGGGGGCTGGTTCGGCCGGGCTGGGGCTCAGCCTGTTTATGGCCCGTATCAAGTTGCGGGTTTTGCTCATCGACCTGACCGCCGAGGACGTGGGCGGCGACTGCCTAAACCACGGTTGCGTGCCCAGCAAGGCCCTCATTCATGCTTCGCGGCAGGTGCACCAGGCCCGGCAGGCCACCCAGTTTGGCTTGCAGGTGAGCGGCGTGGCCGACATGGCCAAGGTCATGGCTTACGTGCAGGGCCGGCAGGATATCATCCGCCACCACGAAAACCCGGACTACCTGCGCGGGCTGGGCGTCACCGTTGAAATCGGCCGGCCCCGGTTCGTGGGCGACCACGCCGTGGAAATAAACGGCCATGCGTACACCGGCCGCAAGCTGGTGGTGGCCACCGGCTCGCGGCCGGAGCAGCTAGCGGTGCCCGGCGCGGAGCAGGTACGCATCTACGACAACCAGCACGTGTGGGACCTGCGGGAGCTGCCCAAGCGCCTGCTGGTGGTGGGTGGCGGCCCCAACGGCGTGGAGCTGGGCCAGGCCATGCAGCGGCTGGGCGCGCAGGTGACCATCGTGCATCACGGGGACAGCATCCTCGAAAAGGAAGACCCCGCCATCCGGGCCGTGCTCGACGAGCGGCTGCGGGCCGAGGGCCTCACCATTCACTTGGAGGCCGAAGTGGAGGCCGTCACTTCCGCCACCCAGGCCCGCGTTAAGCCCAAAGTCGGCGACTCATTCCCCGTCGATTTCGACGTGGTGTACGTGGCCATTGGGCGGCACGTAAGCTTTGAGGGGTTGCAGCTGGAGCGAGCCGGAGTAGAAGTGGATGAAAAAGGCCATATCCGGCTCAATGAGCACCTGCAAACCACCAACCCCGATATTTTCGTGGCCGGCGACGCCGCCAACTCGCTCAAGTTCAGCCACGGGGCCGAACTGCACGTGCGCCTGCTGCTGTTCAACTTTTTCTCGCCCCTGAAGAAAAAGCTGAGCTACGACCATTTTTCCTGGGTCACGTTTACCGACCCCGAAGTGGCGCACTTCGGCCTCGATGCCGCCGAGCTTGACAAGCGCGGTACGGCCTACGAGCGCTGGGAAACCGACTTCGCTGATGATGACCGCGCCGTGGTGGACAGCTACCGCGACGGCCGCCTGCTGCTCTTTATTGAGAAAAATATCCTGCCGCTGCCCGGCCGGAAGCGCCGCATTTTGGGTGGGGCCATGGTGGCCCCCGGCGCGGGCGAGCTCATTCAAGAGCTGATTCTGGCTAATGCCAGCGGGCTGGGCATCAGCGAGCTGTTCGATAAAGTATACCCCTACCCGGTGGCGGCCCGCATCAACCAGAAGCTCATTGTGGAGCATCAGGAAGTATCGCCCTGGCTGCAAGCGGCGCTCGATGCGGCGTTTAAGCTGCAGTAAGGCCCCGGCCTCAGCGCGGCGGCCACCCGGCGCACCAACACGCGCTGGCGGGGTTGAAGTAGATGAATTTGTTGTTGCAGTTGGGGCACCAGCGGCCCCTTTTTCAGCTGCTGCTTCAACTCGACGGGCCGGTAGCCGTGGACTTTCCGGTCGGCTAGCGCCGGCTCAGCCCAGCAGCTGGCGGGCGATGTCGGGCAGCGTGGGGCCGGTGAGGGTAGGAGCGGGGGCCAACGGGTAGGTTTGCTGGCCGGGGCGGGCAATGAAGGCGGCCTGCAGGCCGGCCAGTTGGGCCCCGGCCGTGTCCCAGCCGTGGGCGGCCACCAGCATGGCCTGGGCGGGGGCCACCTTCAGCCGCTCGCAGACACTGTGGTAGGTGTCGGGGTGGGGCTTGTAGCGCTTCAGCGAGTCGATGCTGAGCAGCTGCTCAAAAAAGCCGGTGAGGCCGGCGTGGTCCATCTGCTTCTGCACCGTGGCATCGGGCGAGTTGGTGAGCGTGACCATCCGGAAGCCCGCCTTTTGCAGCGCCGTGAGGCCGGGAATGATGTCGGGGTGCGGGGGCAGCTCGGTGATGAGGGCGAGCAGCTCCTTTTTGCGGGCAGCCGGGCGGGCCGGCTGGCCCAGGGCCTGCGCCAGCATGTCGAGGGCGGCGTCGCCAATCTGCCCGAAGTTGTGGTAGTTGCCGGTCACGGTATCTACCAGCGAATACTGCAGCAGCAGCGAAAACCACTGCTTGAAGGCTGTTTCGGAGCTGAATTCCTGGTTCACCGCCTGCTGCAGCTTGCCCAAGTCGAGCAGGGTTTCGTTGACGTCGAAAATCAGCAGCTTGGGGCGGTTGGGGGCAGCATTCATAGCGGAGAGGGCAATGGGCAGGGCCGCGGCGGCAGTGGCCAAGGCGAGGGAGGATAACACAAAGCGTCGGGTAACCATCCGTCTGCTTACGCAGCCGCGCAGCGCCAGGCTGAGCGGAGCCGCGTTTTTCGAAAAACCTGACTTTTCTTTGCGGCCGGCCTACGCCGATTCGCCGCCTCAGCCGCTGCGTTCGGCCAGGTCATTGCCTGGGCGCAGGCGTGCTCGCCGGGTTCAGCGCCCTGGCCGTGATTGGCCACAACGGCTTCGTTGGTGAGCATCCAAAAAGGGAGGGCAGGTGGGCCATGGTTGATTCACCGCTGTTCAGCTGCGTCCAATGGGCGCGGCAGCAGGCTGGCTGGCAGCAAACCAAACTGGAGGAAATGGTGGCTGAAGTGCTTGAAATGAAAGACCCGCCACTGCGCGAAATCCAGGGAGCCGAACATGGGATGGACTGCTGTGGCGGGCTGCCGGGCGTATTGGTCGAAGAACTCGTCCAGGGTCAGGAGCAGCTCGGTGGCGGCCACCGCCAGCGAGGAGTGGCGCAGCGGCCCCGGCGTGGGGGCCATCATCGGGTTGCGAATGTTGGGCGGAAATGGGGCGTTGGCCTGCAACCGGGCTTGCATCAGGTCGAGCGCCGGACTGGCGGGGGGCGCGGGCAACCCGTAGCGGCCCATCGAGAGGCGCACGGCCCCGGTTAGGTGCTCCAGCATGTGCTGGGGCGTCAGCTGGCCCCAGGCGGGCACCTGGGCGGGGGCGAGGCCGGTGAGCAGCGCGGGTACTTCGCGCCGCAAAAAGTCGGTAATTTCCAGGGGTGAGTAAGCGAAATCGAGCATGGCAGCGAGCGGGTGAAAGCAAATGAAATCAGGCCACGGCCACTACGGGCCGGGCTTCGGCCGGCAGCTTGATTTCGGGCGGAAACAGCTTGTAAAGCACCGGCGTGACGATGCGCGCGAGCAGCAGCGAGCAGAGCAGCCCGCCGATGAGCACCCAGGCCAGCGGCGTGTAGAGCGGGGCCGGTTCCGGAATGAGCGGAATCAGGCCGCCGATGGCCGTGCAGGTGGTGAGCAGGATGGGGGAGGTGCCGTCCTGGGCGAAGGAGCTAACGGTGGTGTAACGGGTTATACCTTACCGATTCATGCTTTCAAGCCGCTTGTTGCTGGGCACTTGCTGCAATGGCACGGCCATGAATTTCTTCAGGGCCGAGAACCAGCCCTTGGCGCTCGGCATCCCGTAGGAGGAGCCAGCAATGAAGCGCCGCACTATCGTTTCAAAGTCTTCCGGGTCCCGGCCGGTTACGCGCTTCACAACATCGGTGGGGCCGCCCACGTCGAAGCGGTTGGCCCGGTACTCGCGGTTATAAAAAATGGCCTGGGAGATGGCAAACGCATCGAATCCAAACTGCTGACTGCTTGAAAAGGCGGCCTTTAGAAACAACCATTCGGGGGCGGGCACTACCCATACTTTCCGGCCGGCCACTTTGGCAACCACGGCGGCCATTTCCTGAACGGAAAGTGATTTTGGGCCGGTCGGGCGAAGCCGTTGCCCGAAGTAGGGCGCGGGGTTTTGGAGCAAAGCGGCGATGACGGCGGCCTGGTCTTCGGTGGAAGGCACCGGGTTTTTCCCCCGGCCAAACGGCGAAACCAGCAGGCCCAGCTGCACGGCGAATTCCAGCACGATGCCGATGGTGTTTTCGGCGAAGTAGCCCGGAGTAAGGTACACTACATTTAAGCCCGATGCCTCCAGCAGTTGGTAAGATGCCTGGATGTCGTTGGTCAGGACGCTTTTTTGCTGGTCGAACTCGGCCAGCCACTGGCCCATGAACACCACAGCTTCGATGCCGGCTTCCGCCGCCGCTTGGATGAAGAGCTTCACGTTTTCGGGCATCCCCCGCATGATGGGGTAGCAGTAATAGACGCGCTTTACGCCCGCCAGGGCAGCCTTCAAGTGGGCATAATTACCGAATTCGCCGAGGGCGATTTCAGCGCCGAGCTTTTCCAGGTGCCGGGCTTTTGCGTTTCGTGCCCGCACGTAAATGCGCACGGGGTAGCCTTCTCGGAGCAGTTGCTCGGTGGTGGCGGAGCCGGTTTTGCCGGTCGCCGCGGTAATTAACATTAGTTCTTTCATGGTTGCGAAGAAGGAAGAGGTAAGCCCAGGAGAAGCCGGCGGATGGCGGCCAGATGCGCCAGCAGCACCAGCACGGCCGGCAGCAGCCCGAAGGAGAAATGGAACACGGCCACGTTGGGCGGCTCGAAGCCGAATGGCGGGAAGCGGGTATTGGGTAGCGGAGCGGGAAGCCACAAAGCACGGCACGGCCCAGCGCCGGGCACTTGCCATTTGGCAAGAAATCAGGACCTTGGCCAAGTGTTGCGGGCCGGCTGCCTTGCCGCCGGAGCTAGCGCTTCCATGCCGCGCGCCGAATCCGGCTCAGCGAGGTATCAGTGATGCCGAGGTAGGAGGCAATGTGCCGAAGCTGGGCGTGCTGAAACAGCGTGGCGTCGGTTTCAATCAATTGGCGGTACCGCGCTTCCGCGCTTTGGTTGATGAGGGCCAAGGTGCGCCTCTTGAAGGCGACGAATTCGCGCACCAGCATTTTACGGCCGAACTCGCGGCCTTCGGGGACGCTGTGAAACAGGGCATTCAGGTGGTCGTAGGTAATCGAGTAGCCCCGGCAGTCGGTCAGGGCCTGGATGCTTTCGGTGGAAGGCAGGCGCATAAAAAACGAGGCGCACTCAAACACGACCCGCTCCGGGGTGTAGAAATAAGTCGTTACCTCGTTGCCGGCGGGGTCGAGCGTGAAGGCGCGCAGGCAGCCCGCTTCCAGAAAGAAATAGTCGTTGTTGACGTAGCCGGCTTGCAGGAAAAAATCGTGCTTGCGGAGGTTGCGGGGCGAGAAGTGAGCCAGCATCGCATCCAGGGCCGGGCCGGAAACGGGAACGCTGGCTTGCATAAAGGCGGTGAGGGCGTGTTTATCCATTGGATTTCGGCGGCGCGGCCGGGCGCGGCAAGGGGCTGTCGAGCAGCAGGCCGAACTGCAAAAAGTGGTGGCTGAAGTGTTTAAAATGAAATACCCGCCACTGCCGGGCAGTCAGCGCCCAGGCATAAGGAGGAGCTAATAAAGTGCCCGCTCAGGCGGCGGACAGCGCGGGCGTGGCGGGTGCCGCGACGGCCACTTCCGGCGGAAATAGCTTGTAGAGCACCGGCGTGACGATGCGCGAGAGCAGCAGCGACGAGAGCAGCCCGCCGATGAGTACCCAGGCCAGCGGCGTGTAGAGCGGGGCCGGCTCCAGAATCAGCGGAATAAGGCCGCCGATGGCCGTGCAGGTGGTCAGTAGAATGGGGATGAAGCGGGTTTCGCCGGCTTCCTCGATGGCCTGTTCCAACGGCTGGCCCTGTTCGCGCAGCTGGTTGGTGTAGTCCACGAGCAGGATGGAATTCTTGATTTCGATGCCAATAAGCGCCACGAAGCCGATGATGGCCGTGAACGAAAACGGGTAGCCCGCCAGGTGCAGCGCCAGCACCCCGCCCACCGCGCCCAGCGGCACCACCGATAGCACGATGAGTGTGCTTTTCAGGCTGCCGAACTCAAGCACCAGCACCAGCACGAAGGCAAAGGCCGAGAGCAGAATGGTGGTGCCGAAGCCCTCCAGCGCGTCGTCTTTATTCTCCTGCTCACCGGCCATGCGGAAGGAGTAGCCGGGCGGGAACTTCAGCTTTTCCAGCCGCTCCTGCGCGGCTTTTTGGAGCGTGGCGTAGAGGTAACCGTCCTGGGCGAAGGCGTTGACGGTGGTGTAGCGGGCCTGGTCGAGGTGGCGGATGGCGGGGGCGGCGGTTTGCAGGTGCACGTCGGCCACCTCGCGCAGCGGCACTACGCGGCCGACGGCGGTGGGCACGTAGAGGCGCTCCAACACGTCGAGGCGCTGGAAGCCGGACCGGGCCAGGGTCACGTTCACCGGCAGCTTGTCCTGGCCGTCGCCGGGCGTCAGCTCGGCCGCCCGGATGCCGGCCACGGCCAGGCGTACGGTGCGGTCGATATCGGCCGTGGCGATGCCGAGCTGGCCCGCTTTTTCTTTGTTGATGACGACCTTAAGGTCGGTGGGACGGGTGGCCACGGGGTTGTAGAGGTAGGTGGTGCCGGGAATGGCGCGCAGCTCCCGCTCCACCACCAGCGAGAGGCGGCGCAGGGTGTCGAGGTTGTTGCCGAAGAGGCGCACGGCCACGGGCGCTTCCAGCGGCGGGCCCTGCTCGAAGTCTTTGACCTCGACGCGGGCGGCGGGGTAAACGGCCAGTTCACGGCGCAGGCGCTGCACCAGCTCGTTTTTCTCTTCCCAGGTATCGGCCCGGCACTGCACGAAAATCTGGGCGCAGTTGGGCTGCTCGGTGCGCTGGGGCACGTTGTAGTAGTTGCTGGGCTGGCCTTTGCCCACGTTGGTGGTGTAGTGAACAATCTCCGGATGGCGGGCCAGCACCCGCTCCACGTCACGGGCCACGCGGTTGGTTTCGGGCAGCCCGGCCGTGTTGGGCAGCTCCACATTCACCAAAAACTGGGGCTTTTCGGCTTTCGGAAACAAGCTGAAACCCATGCGCGGCACCGCAAAACCCAGGCCCACGCCCACCAGCCCGAAGGCCACCGCCAGCGCCAGCCAGGGGCGGCGCAACGCCCCGTGCATGAGGCGGCCGTAAGTCAAATCCACGCCCCGGTGCAAGGCCCGCAACAGGATATTGCCCTCGGGATTAGCGGCGGGCCGCAGCAGCAGCCGGGCCAGAAATGGCACGATGGTGAGCGACACGAGCAGCGAAGCCGCCACCGCCGTAACCACCGCCGTGGGCAGCCCGCGGATGAAGGCCCCCGGCCCGGCCGGCAGCCGCAGCAAAGGCACGAAGGCGATAATGAGCGTGACGGTTACGCCCACCACGGCCAGCCCCAGTTGCGCCGTGGATTCGATAACGGCGCGGGTGCGCTCCATGCCGGTGCGCAGAAACCGCTCGATGTTCTCGACGACGACAATGGCATCATCGACCAGAATACCCAGGGCCACAATCAGGCCCACGATGCTGAGCTGGTTGATGGTGAAGCCCAGCGCGTCGAGCAGAAACAGGCCGATGCTGAGCGAGAGCGGGATGGAAATCATCACCACCAGCGCCGCCCGCCAGCCCAGCGGCAACAGCGTGAGGCTGACCAGCAGAATGGCCAGCCCGAAGTCTTTCCCCAGCCGCGAGAGGCGCTTGGCCACGCTCTGGGTCTGGTCGAAATTAGTAACCAGCTCAATGTCCTTCGGCAGCGTTTTTTGAAAAGCCGCCACGCGGGGCTGCACCTGCTTTTGCAGGTCGAAAATGTTCTGGCCGGTT
>JBBQSQ010000043.1:0-26466 GCA_038213745.1 Cytophagales bacterium | reverse complement strand
AGGAAATCGCTGAGCTGCTGGACCGGAAACCGTTCTACTGGGGAAGCCATGGGCGGGGATTAATGCAACGGGACGCAAAGGTACTAAGCACCGTAGGCTTTGGCTTGCGCCCTCCGGTGGCGGGCGTACGCCTTGGGCCAGCTAGCTTGCATGGTCCGGCGGTTGACATACCCTTTTCCTGGCCGCATCATTACCTTCCAACGCTCATCCCCTGCCATGCCCCACGCGCCCCACGAACTTGGAAAAGCCGGCGAAACCGCCGCGGCCAACTACTTCCTGGCCCAAGGCTACGAGGTGCTGGCCCGCGGCTACCGCCACGGCCGCGCCGAAGTAGACCTCGTGCTACGGCAGGACGCGGTCCTGCTGGTATTTGTAGAGGTCAAGGCTCGGTCTTCGGGCCAGTTTGGAACGCCCGAGACGTTCGTATCGGAGCGCAAGAAGGAGTTGTTTCGGCTGGCGGCCACGCACTTACAGGAAGAACTGGACTGGCGCGGCGACATCCGCTTCGACATTGTGGCGCTCACACTGCTCAACCAAGGCTTTCGAATCGAGCACTTCGAAGATGCTTTTTACTAGGCTTAGGGCCGCGTGCGTTTCGGCGTGGCTTTGGGGGCGGCCCGGGGCACCACGCGGGTGGAAGCGCCGGGCCGGCTCAGGGCTTCGGGCTGGCCGCGCTTGTCGTAGTTCTTTTCTTTGTCGAAGATAATCTTCGCGTCGCGGTTGTATTCGCGGACGAGCTCAGGCTCGGCCATTTCCGGGTCGTAGCCCGACTCGGCGTACTGGTACTCGTAGTGGCGACGGCCGCGAAAGCCAAAGTACTTGGTCCAGATGCCCACACGGCGGCCATTTTCGAACTGGCCGCGCCAGTCGGGTTGGCCATTCACGAGGAACTTGGCGTAGTCGCCCTCCAGCTTGCCGTTTACGTAGGGCACCACTTCGTTGATGAGGCTGCGGTCTTCGCCGTAGTAGCTCACATTGGCATCGCGCGGGAAGCCCATCTCATAGTGTATTTTGGTCAGGAGCACGCCGTTTTTATCGAACCGCTCCCAGCGCAGGTGTTTCGTACCGAGGGCATAGTAGCCGGTTTCGAGCACCTTATTGTTCTGCATCTTCTTGTAAGGGCCGTGCAGAATTTTAAAGGCAGTACCGCCTTCTTCCAAGGCCGTCAGCTTGAGGATTCTGTGTTTTTTGGTATCGTAGTAATAGTGCGCCGGGGCGTAGGCGTTGAGCGTTTTCGGGTACTTGAGGTAATAGAAAAGCTCAATCGTCTGGTTGCGGCCTTTGGGGCCCGTTTTGGTGAAGGCCTTCTTAATTTTTTCGCCCAGGAAAACGTTTTTCTTCTTCTTTTTGGCCTTGCGCTGGGCGTCCTTGTCGGCTTCTTTGGCGGCTTTGTCCTGCTCCTTAGTGAGCACCACCTTGCGGGCCGTGCTTAGGGAGGGCTTGCCGTTGAGCGAATCGGCGGTGCGGGTGAGCGTATCGGAGCCAAGCGCGGCCACCACGGGCTGTTCGGGCGTGCTGTTGAAGGAAATGGTTTTGCGCGTGCAGGCCCACGGCAGCAGCGTAAACAGCACCAACGCCAGGCCCAGAAAACGCAGCGGCCTCAACCACAGACGGAAAATACGCATAAATCGAACAGAATATTTTTGCGGCACCAACGCAAATGTAGGGTCGTTTGGTGCCCTCTTGGTGAGATGATGAGGTGGTGGATTGATGGATTGATGGATTGATGGGTTTGATGTTTTGGTGGCGCATACTGCGCAAATGGCGCGAGGCGAACATCAAACTCACCATCCCACCAATCCGCTACTCCACCATCTTACCACCTCACCTCCCGGGTGGCCAGGTCCAGCTGCTGGCCGGCTACCAGCACGTGCAACTGCAAGCCATGGCCGCTGATAACGTGGCCATCGGGCAGGCCGGGCAGGTTGTTGTGCGTGGCTTGGGTGGCGTCAATAACCACCACGGCTTCTTCGCCGAACACCTGCGTGGGCTGCCCGGCGCGGATGAGCAGGCCGGTTTCTTCGCTTAGGCCAATGCCCAGCAGTGTGGGCTGGGCCAGCACGGCGTGCAGGAGGCGGGGGTAGCGCCCGCGCTCGGCAAAGTGCTGGTCGAGTAGCACCCCGGGCAGCAAACCCAGGCCGGGCTTCACCTCGATGCGGCCGCCCAGCAGGCTGCGCCAGCCGTGGCCGTCCACCAGCATAAACTCGGCCACGGCCGACGCCCCGGCGCTGGTGCCGGCAATGATGAAGCCGGGTTCGGTCTGGTACTTGTGCTTGAGAACAGTTAGAAACTCGGTGCCGAGCAAAAAATCGGTGATGCGCTCCTGGTCGCCGCCACTCATGAAAACGAGCGAGGCCCGGCGCAGGCGCGTGAGGGTGGCGGGGTCGTCGGCGGGGTGGGTTTCGTCCACCTGCAAGTGCCGCACGTGGGGGCAGCCCAGCTGGTGCCAGGAGTGGGCGTAGGCCGCCGCCGTGCGGGCCGGCTGGCGGCGGCTGGCCGTGGTGAGCACCTCAATGGTGGCTTCGGGGCCCGGCAGCAACGAGGCCAGCAGGGTCAGCAGAGGGTCGTCGTCGCCCCCGCCCAGCACCGCGAGGGTGCCCAGCGGGCCGGAAACGGAGGAAGCAGAGGCAAGGGGCATTGGCAAGGATTTGGGGCGGCAAGATAGAACGGCCCGAAGCGCCGGGTGGCAGTAGGCGACGCGTTATGGGAGGAAACGCAGTTAACTGTTTGGGTCAAGTGGCGGGGGTACTTTAGCTGGCTCCGGAGGGACGTTGGCCTTATTTGTTCGCGTTCACCTTTTCCCTAACGGGTATTGTTGGCCCGAAGCTGGGCTTTAGCCCTACTTTTGTGGCACAAATTTCTTCCCCCAACCCCGCTTGCCTAGCGAAGCAGCTCCCCTCCCCTCTTGTTCATGCAGCCGCAGACCGTGGAAACCATCACGTCCCTGATTCAGGAGGGCGAATTTTTTAAGCTCAAGCAGCTGCTCCGCGATTTCCAGCCTTCGGAGTTGGTGGCGCTCATTGAGGCCGAAGAGGAACGGGAACAGCTCATCATTTTCCGGCTGCTGCCCCTGAAGCTGGCCACCGAGGTGTTCGAATACCTCGATTTGGAGGAGCAGCGGCACTTCCTCGACAACCTGGCCCAGGACAAGATGGCCGACATTCTCAACGAGATGTCGCCGGATGACCGCACGGCCCTGTTGGAATTTCTGCCCGCCAATTTCGTGGCCGAGCTCGTGCAGAGCCTGAGCGAGGAAGAGCGCAAGGTGACGCTGCAGCTGCTGGGCTACCCCGAATACTCGGTGGGCCGCCTGATGACGCCCGACTACATCGCCATTCGCGAGAACTGGACGGTGCAGCAGGTGCTCGACTACATCCGGCAGCACGGCGGGCAGTCCGAAACGCTGAGCATGCTCTACGTGACCGATGCCCAGGGCGTGCTGATTGATGACATCCGCATTCGGGAGTTTTTGCTGGCCGCGCCGGTGTCCCGGGTGCGCGACCTCATGGACCGCCGCTTCGTGCAGCTCACCGTCACGCAGGACCAGGAAGAAGCCATTGACGTGTTCCGGCGCAACGACCGCAACGCCCTGCCCGTGGTGTCGGACCAGGGCATCTTGCTCGGCATCGTGACCATCGACGACATCCTGAGCATTCGGGAGCAGGAAGACACCGAGGACATGCAGAAGCTCGGCGGCTCCGAAGCCCTGGATGAGCCCTACCTCACCATGCCGCTGCTGACCCTGGTGCAGAAGCGGGCCGGCTGGCTGGTGGTGCTCTTTCTGGGCGAATTGCTCACGGCATCGGCCATGCAGTTCTTCGAAGGCGAATTGCAAAAGGCCATCGTGCTGATGCAGTTCGTGCCCCTGATTATTAGTTCGGGCGGCAACTCGGGCTCGCAGGCCACATCGCTCATCATCCGGGCCATGGCGCTGGGCGAGTTCACGCTGGGCGAGTGGTGGCGGGTGCTGCGGCGCGAAATCATTACCGGCCTGGCCCTGGGCCTGATTCTGGGTCTGGTGGGTTTCGGCCGCATTGCCATCTGGCAGGCCATCACCCCGATTTATGGCCCGCACTGGGCGCTGGTGGCCCTCACGGTGGGCATTGCGCTGGTGGGCATTGTGTTGTGGGGCTCGCTAGCGGGCTCCATGCTGCCGCTGCTGCTCAAGAAACTGGGCCTGGACCCGGCCACGTCGTCTGCTCCCTTCGTGGCCACGCTGGTAGATGTGACGGGGCTAATTATCTACTTCTCGGTGGCGTTGCTGCTGCTGCGCGGCACGCTGCTGTAGCCTCGTAAGCTCTATGCTACGCCAACGCTCCTTCGCACATTGCCTGGTGGCGGCCACTGGGGCGCTGGTGCTGGGCGGCTGCGCCGTGGTGGGCACCGTCACGCAGCTCGATGACGACTACTACCGGGTAATACACCGCCCGGCCGACGATACGCTTGCGGCCCTGGCACCTAACAAGCAGGTGTACGTGCAACAGCGCGCCGATACCCTGCTCATTACGCCGGATACTCCCGCCGCGCAGCCAGCCGTCACGGCTCGCTACCGCCTTCAGCCCAACCATCGGCTGCTGCTGCTGCGCCGCCGCCTCGACCTTGACGTGTTCACCATCCCGTTTAAAGTGCGGCCACCGCAAAGTGGCGTGCCAGTGCAGCTTAACACCAATTTCAACGCGGCCGTGTACGTGGGGCGGCGGCTCGATTTTTACTCCCTGCGCACCAAGCGCACCACGCCGTTTGGGCCCACGGCGCACATTCGGGCCACGGGCATCGGCTACGGGGCATTTATAGGTGCCGGCTCTACCTACATCACGTCCGATGTAACCGGCCCACGCGCTACCGCCGCCGACTATGAAGGCGTGGTGGTGCACGGTGGCCTGGCGGCCATTTACGATGCCCGGGCGTTCAATATCGGCCTGGCCGTGGGGGTCGACCAGCTGCTAGGCCCCGATGGCTCGGCGTGGATATACCAGCACAAGCCGTGGTTCGGCATCCTGTTCGGATTGGATTTGAACTAGCGGACCAGCCAGCTGCTACTCCAGCCGCCGCCGGTTGGCCTTCTTCTCGCCCTGAATCTTTTTGCCCTCCAGGCGCTTGCGCACGGCCCCTTTGCTGGGCCGGGTGGCCTTGCGGGGCTTGGGGCGGCGCAGGCTTTTGAGGAGTAGCTCGTGAAAGCGGGTCAGCACGATTTCCTTGTTGCGGAATTGGCTGCGGTCGTCCTGCGCGGCCATTAGCAGCAGGCCCTCGGCGGTGAGCTGGCCAGTCAGCTTCTCCAGAATCAGCCGTTTCTGCTCGTCGGTGAGCACCTGCGAATCCGGCAGGTTCCAGCGCAGCTCCACGCGCGATTCTACCTTGTTCACATTCTGCCCGCCTGGTCCGCTGGCGCGGCTGGTCTGGAAGGTGATTTCGGGCAGGAAAGCGGCGGCGGGCGGAAGCATGATTGAATTGGGAATGGAGAATGAGGAATGAAGAATTGTCGTTGGAGTAATTCCTCATTCTTCATTCCTCATTCCTCATTTATTTAAAAGCATCGCCCCGTAGGAATATCCACCGCCGAACACGGTGATAATCACCTTGTTGCCAGCTCTCAGCGTGTCCCACACCTCGGCCAAGCCGATGGCGGCTCCGGCGCAACCGGTGTTGCCGAGGCGCTCGATGTTGCTCACGGCGCGGGCCGGGTCGAGGCCCAGGGCCTTGGTCACATTTTTCGAAATGCGCAGGTTGGCCTGGTGCGGGATGAGGTAAGTGAGGTACTCGGTGGCGATGTGGTGCTTGTCGAGCAGCGTTTGGGTCACGCGGGCCATGTAGGTGCAAGCCTGCTGGAACACGTCGCGCCCGAAGGGCATCACGATGCCTTTTTCCACGGGCTTAAGCGTCACGGCCTCATCGGCTTTGCTCACCGGGGCCGCGCCGCCGGTGATGACTTCGGCAATGTGCAGGTCGTCGGGGCTGAGGCGCTCTTTGCTGATGAGCAGGGCCGCGGCCCCGTCGCCCCACAGGTGGCCGGCCATCGTGTCTTCCTCGTTGTTATAAGCCGTGTTGTGCTCCGTTACGACCACTACGGCGCGGGTGGCCTTGCCCATGGCAAAGTAGCCTTCCACTATTTCCACGGCATTGAGCAGCGAGGAGCAGGCCGAGGAAATGCTAACGGTTGGGATTTCGTTGATGCCCAAATCGCGCTGCACGGCGTGCGCAGCAGTGAAAATAGTGTCGTGCGGCGTGTAAGTGCCGGCCACAATAAGGTCAACCGTGTCAAGGGCAAAGGCGGGCGCGGCGGCCAGCACGGCGCGGGTGGCAGCAATGGCCATGGTGTTGGCATTTTCGTCGGGCGCGGCTTTGCGGCGCTCCTGAATGCCGGTGCGCTCAATTATCCACTCGCTGGCAAGGCCGTTAATTCGAGTGAAGTGCGCGTTGGTTACGACGGCTTCCGGGAGGTAAGCCGCCACATGATGAAGGTACACAGGGTGGTGTTGGGTGGGAAATTCTATCGCGCCTCGCGGCTGGGCAAAGGTACGGCTACCAGCCCCCGGCGGTCGGGCCCAACGGCCCAGAAGCCCGAATCTTACACCCTGGCCGCTATCAGCCCACCAAAAAGCCCCAACCGCGGGTAGCAGTCGGGGCTTTTTGGTGGGCCTTTGGCACCTTATTCCTTTGTGACCCGGCCGCTGCCTTGCGTGCTGCTGCTAAGCTGCGCCCCGCCGGCCACGTACATGCTGCCCGAACCCGAAATCGAGCCATCGGCCGTGCGGCTGGCAGACACGTGAGCATCGCCCGAGCCGCTGATGCGGGCGCGGCTGGTTTCGGTTTTCAGGTCGTGGGCGCTCACCGTGCCCGAGCCGCTGATGCGGATTTCGTTGCTGGGGCACGTCCCGCTCACCACCACACTGCCTGAGCCCGACACGGCCGTTTCGAGACGGGCGGCCTTGAGTTGCGGCACCACCAAGTCGCCGGAGCCACTCACGGCCAGCGCCATCGCATCGGCCTCTAACGGGCCATTTACCTCAAGCTTGCCCGAGCCGCCCACCCGCAGGGCCGTGAGGCTGGGCGCGGTCACGTACACTGTCACGGGGCCATGGTTTTTGTAGTTGAACATGCCCCCGCCCGGCTTCTGGCGGAAGCCCAGGCGCAGCTTGCTGCCCTGTACCTCGGTTTCAAAATCGGCTAGGTCTTCTTTGTTGGCTTCCACCACCACGCTCTGGGGGCTGCCCTGCTTCACCACCACGTGGGCCGAGCCGCCGAGGCTGACTTCGGTGAATGCCCCCACTGCACGGGTTTCGCGGTCGGCTACGGGCCGGGGCGCGGTGAAGGACGAGAGCGTGCCCACGGCCAGGGCCAGCAAGCCGGCGCACATCGAGGTAATCCGAATAGTGTTCATGCAAAAAAAGGTAAGAAGGTGAGTGATTAAATCCGGTTACCGTCCTGATGCCCCAAACGTTACCGCGGTTGCCTGGCGCGGCTACTTTTCGCCCAATACTTCGGTCCATTCCAACAAGAGGCCCGGCAGGGTGCGCACCGGGATGGGGCCGGGCTCATAAAACTCGCCCGCCAGCAGGTACTGCTCGTTTTCCAGCACGTACACGGCCACGGTTTTTACCCCCGGAAACACTATCCAGTACTCCAGCACGCCGCTTTCTTCGTAGAGGTCGAACTTGGTTTTGGTGTCGCGCGACGTGTTGCCGGGCGACAGGATTTCAATAATCCAGTCGGGCGCGCCCACGCAGCCCCGGTCGTCGAGCTTGGCCGGGTCGCATATTACGCAGATATCGGGCTGTACTACCGTGGCAATTTGCTGGTCGCCGTTTGCCCCGGCCGTGGTCAGGCGCACATCAAACGGTGCCACGTACACCTGGCAGGGCTTCCCTTTCAGGTGCTGCCGAATTTCCCCAAAAAAATTACCGGCATATACCTGATGTAGCCGGCTGGGGCCAGCCATTGGCCGCATCAGCCGGCCTTTAATCAGTTCCACAAACTCATCGAACTTCCACGTCAGGTAGTCGGCGTAGCTGTATGTTTTGGTGGTGTCGAGCTGCGAGAGGGAGGTGATGGGAGCCATAATCAGAGCCAGGTGGGTTCCCGTAAAGATACACGCCAACCCCAAGGGTGTAGCACATGCTTCAGCTTGTGCATGGGTTCGCACAAAGCACAAGCTAAAGCATGTGCTACGGGCTTAGAACTCGACGTGCAGCCGCACGGCCACCACGTGCACCGGCCCGCTGCGGTCGCGGTTGTAGGCAGGGTTGATAACCAGTTGGTAGTCGGGGCTGATGGAGGCGTGGTAGGTGGGCAGCGCGAAGCTGTAGTACACCTCACCAATTTGCTCCAGGCCGTAATTTAGCGCCCCGTCGCCCACGATGAAGCCGTAACCGCCGGCCGCCAGGTAGGCGCGGTGCTCGGGGCTGAGGCCGTTCACGACGAGGGCCGCGCCGAGGCGGTCGTCGGGGCGCTGCCAGCGGTCGCCGGTGCTGGCAATGCCGAGGCTGGCGCTGTGGTCGATTTCGGTAAAGGCCCAGGTTTCGTTCTTGCCGTCGTTGTAGCTCACCCGGGCAAACAGGCCCACGTTTTTGGCGATTTCCTGCTCCGCGTTCAGGCCGAAGCCAATTTTGGTGTGGCCGGCGCGGCGCACGTTCACCACGTCGGGCTGCTCGCCGGTGGCCTGGGCCAGGGCCACGGCGCTGCGGTAGGTAGCCATGGCCGCCACATTGCGGAAACCCAGCGCCCGAATGGTGCCCTGCCGGCCCCGGAGGTGGTACACTTTGGTCAGCTCCACGGTTTCGGCGTGGGCCGTGCCGTAGTGGAAATCCAGCACTGGGCCGTTGGCCAACGTGGGCATGAGCGTGGAGGCGAACCGGGCCGTGAAGCTGGGCGTGACGTACTCAAAAACGCCGCCCACGGTGTAGCCCCGGGTATTGGCGGCGTAGTCCCAGCCGCCGGCGCTCATCAGGCTCCAGTTCAGAAACTGAGTGCGCGGGTCGTGCGAGTAGCTGTTCTGGTCGAAGAAGTCGGCCACGCTGAATTTGCCGAGGTTGACGGCGAAGTAGCGCCGGGGCGTGGGGCCGGCCACCTGGTTGAGGTCGTCGAGGTCCACATCCGTCGCCGTGCCCAGCGCAAATACCTGCCGCAGGTACAGCCGGGCCAGGTACAGGTTGGGCGAAGGGTCGCCGATGCGGAAAGTTTCGCCATTGGTGAAGCCGGCGATGCCGCGCGCGCCGCTCAGGCCGCTGCCGCCGGCCACTTCGGGGTTGAAATACACGGCCGCACCCTGCCACAGCCGCCGCCCGATAAAGAGCGTGCTGGTGTAGGAAAGCTTGGCCGATTCGCGGTCAGCCAAACTGTAGTCACCTGAATAGGGCGTGGTCAGGTTGTTATGCCACTGGTCAATGAGCGTCTGCTGAAAGTGTAAGCTCCAGTTGCGGGCTTTTTTGGGCTGGTGCACCGGCTCTTGGGCAGAGGCGGCGTTGGGCGGCGTAGCGGGCGTGGTGGAGCCGGGCGGCGTGACCTGGGCCAGGGCGGGCAGGGCCAGCAGCAGCGCCCCGGCAAAGAGTAAAGCAGTGTTTTTCAGAACAAAAGAGCTAAAAAGGCCGAATAAAATGGGCTGAAAGGTCCCGCGCCGCAGATGTTGAACAAGTGAAGTTACCCGGCGGCCACAGCTGCAGCGGGCGTTTCGGGTAGCGGGCAGCCGCCTGGTCGGCCGAGGTACTGCATGCCCCAACCAAGCAGTTCGGCAAACACGGGCCGCACGCGCTGCCCCTGCTCCGTCAGGCTGTAGTCGACACGCGGCGGCACAGTTTGGTGCACGGTGCGGGCCACGATGCCGTCGGTTTCCAGTTCGCGCAACTCCTGAATCAGCATCTTCTCCGTGATTTCGGGCATCAGCCGGCGCAGCTCGCCGTAGCGCCGGGGCTCATCGAGCAAATAGGAGAGAATGAGCAGTTTCCACTTGCCACCCAGCACGTTGAGGGTGGTCCGGACGGGGCAGGTGAGGCTCCGCTCCGCAGCAGCGGATGACCAGTGGGCTTCGGCGGCCTGTTGCTTGGTGAGTTTCGACATGAAATTATCCTCCTGATTAACAGCAATTATTACCTTTAAGTAAGTACCCTACTTTTTAGTAGGTACTTGCGAAATACGAAGTTAGGCATTCACCTTTGCACTACCGCCGCGCAACGCTGCGCTGGCTCATCTTTTTGCTGCTATGGCTAAGAAAATCACCGTCCTCGGCGCTACCGGCAACATCGGTACCGCCCTCGTTCATCAGTTGCTGCAACAAGGCCACCAGGTAACGGCCGTGGCCCGCCCCAGCGCCCGCCTCGATGCCCTGGCCCAGGCCGGGGCCACCGCCAAAGCCGGCGATGCCCACGACGCCGCCTTCCTCACCGAGGCCCTGCGTGGGGAGGATGCCGCCTTCCTCATGATTCCGCCGAACGTGGCGGCCCCCGACGTGCTGGCCCACATGGACCAGGTCGGCGAAGCCACCGCCGAGGCCGTACGCGCCGCCGGCCTGAAGCAGGTCGTGCACCTGAGCAGCATTGGGGCCGACGAGCCGGCCGGCACTGGCCCCGTAATCGGCCTGCACCGCCAGGAAGCCCGCCTCAACGCCATCGAGGGCCTGGCCGTGGCCCACTTGCGCCCGGCCTATTTCATGGAAAACCTGCTGGCCAACATCGGCATGGTGCAGCACATGGGCATCACGGGCTCGGCCATGCGGCCCGAGCTGTCGTTTCCGATGGTGGCCACCCGCGACATTGCCGCCAAAGCCGCCGAGCTGCTGGATGGCCCGGCCCTCGTGGGCCACTCGGTGCACTACCTGCTGGGGCCGCGCAACTACTCGCAGCAGCAGGCCACGGCCGCCATCGGCCAGGCCATTGGCCGGCCGGAACTGCCCTACGTGCCCTTCTCCTACGAAGACGCAAAAAATGGCATGATGGGCGCGGGCCTAAGCGAGAGCATGGCCGGCCTTTACGATGAGATGACCCGCAACATGAACGAGGAAAAGGTGATGGTACTTGCCCCGCGCGACGCGGCCAGCACCATGCCCACCACGCTAGAGGAGTTTGCGCAGACGGTGTTTGCGCCGGCGTTTAAGGCGGCCTCAGCGGGAGCGTAGTAGCGCGGGAATAAAGCACGTCATGCCTCGGCTGCGCTCGGCATGACGTTCTGGTTCAACTGTGGCCGGTTTTCCATAGCCCGCACCCTACTTTTGCCCCATGCCGCTCCTTCACTACCTCGACCAAGGCCAGGGCCGCCCGCTGGTTATCCTCCACGGTTTATTTGGCACGCTTGATAACTGGCAAACCCTGGCGCGCCGCTGGGCCACCGAAGCCGGTCTGCGCGTAATTAGCGTGGATTTGCGCAACCACGGCCGCTCCTTTCACAGCGCCGAGCACACCTACGCCCTCATGGCGCAGGACGTACTCGACCTTTTCGACCACCTGCAACTCGGGCCCGACACCACGCTCATGGGCCACAGCATGGGCGGCAAAGTGGCCATGCGCCTCGCCCTGGACCACCCCGAGCGGCTGGCCAAGCTCATTGTGGTCGACATTGCCCCGCGCTTTTCCGATATGGAGCACCAGGACGACATCCTGGCCGGCCTGCAAGCCGTTGATTTTACCACCTGCACCAACCGGCAGGAGGCCGATGCCGCGCTGACCAAGTACGTGCCCAACGTGGGCACCCGGCAGTTTCTCCTGAAAAACCTTTACCGCAAGGAGGACAATTCGTTTGCCTGGCGCATCAACCTGAAGGTGCTGGCTGCGCAGTTGGCGGCCATTGGCGAGGCCACAACCAGCGCCGCGCCGTTTCTGAAGCCCACGTTGTTTATTCGGGGCGGCAATTCGGACTACATCACTGCCGAGGACAAGCTGCACGGTATTCCGGCGCTGTTTCCCAACTCGCAAGTGGCCACCGTGGTCGATGCCGGCCACTGGGTGCACGCCGAAAAGCCCGAGGAGATATTCGGGATGGTGAAGACGTTTACGCTGAGCTGATTGATTGTAGCCTGGACGCTACGAGTCCGGGCAGCGAGCGGAGCGAGCATCGTGCATCTGGTTATTATTTAAACAATGGGTCCTGACGCGCGATGCTCGCTCCGCTCGCTACTCGGACTCGCAGCGTCCAAGTTACTTTGAATACCCTCTTCCTCATTCCCACGCCGCTGGCCGATGACACGGCCCCGCAGGTGCTGCCGCCGCAGGTGGTGGCCGCCGTGGCCGCCCTCCCCTACTTTCTGGTGGAGAATGCCCGCACGGCCCGCCGCTTCGTAAAAAGCGTGGCCCCGCACCGCGTGATTGAGGACATCCGCTTCACCGTCATCGACAAAGACAGCACCGACTCGGAAGTACGCGCCGCCTTGGTGCCGCTGGTGAAAGAAGGCATCGACGGCGGTATTCTCAGCGAGGCGGGTTGTCCGGGCATTGCCGACCCCGGCGCGGCCCTGGTGCGCGAGGCCCACCGGCTGGGCCTGCGGGTGGTGCCGCTGGTGGGGCCGTCGTCGCTGCTGCTGGCGCTCATGGCTTCGGGGCTAAACGGGCAGCAGTTTGCCTTTCACGGGTACTTGCCCATCGAGAAAGCGCCGCGCGTGGCGGCCATCAAGGCGCTGGAGAAGGAGGCGCAGCAGCGGCAGCAGTCGCAGCTGTTCATCGAGACGCCCTACCGGAACGGGTCATTGTTCAGCGATTTGCTGGCGCACTTGCAGCCGGGCACCCGCCTGTGCGTAGCGGCCGACGTGACGGGTGCGGGCGAGTTCATTAAGACCCTAACCATTTCGGACTGGCGGCGGCTGCCGGCCCCGGAGCTGCACAAGATTCCGACGGTGTTTGTGTTGGGGACGTAGCGCGGACTTTTAGTCCGCGCGTCGGTCGCATAACTCGCGGACTAAAAGTCCGCGCTACGAAGCGCGCACTACGAACTGCAGCCCGGCAACCGCTTCTTGGGGCGCGGGCAGCACCGTTTCGCCGTGCTGGCTCAGGTCGAGGCCGTCGGCTTCGTGCGTGGCATTTACCCGAATGGGAATGAGCAGGTTGGTGAACTTGTAGAGCAGGTACGAGCCGCCGAAGGTGAACACCGAAATGAAGGCCAGCGCCCCGAGGTGGTGCAGCAGCAGCGTCCAGGAGCCGGTGGTAGCCAGGCCGCCCTCCCTGGCAAAGATGGCGGTCAAAATCATTCCCACAATGCCGCCCACGCCGTGGCAGGGAAATACGTCCAAGGTATCATCCAGCGTGGTGCGGTTCTTCAAATCGACCGCGCCGGCGCTGATGGCCGCCGACACCACCCCAATAAACAGGGCCGGGCCGTAGCTCACGTAGCCCGCCGCCGGGGTGATGGCCACCAGACCCACCACCGCGCCAATGGCCGCGCCGGCCGCCGTGGGCCGCTGCCCGCGCACGGCTTCAATCAGCATCCAGGTGAGCATGGCGGCGGCCGAGGCCATGTGCGTGGTGAAAAAGGCCTGCACCGCCGTGGCATTGGCCGCCAGGGCCGAACCGGCATTGAACCCAAACCAGCCAAACCACAGCAGGCCTGTGCCGATGAGGATGAACGGCACATTGGGCGGCTCGTGGGTATGGCCGTTGAGGTGGGTATGGCGGCGGCCCAGAGCCAGCGCGCCCGCCAGCGCCGCGAAACCAGCGGAGATGTGCACCACCGTGCCCCCCGCAAAATCAAGCACGCCCCACTTGAAGAGGAAGCCATCGGGGTGCCAGGTCCAGTGCGCCAATGGGCAGTAGATGAGCAGACTAAACAGGCACATAAACAGCAGATAGCCCCAGAAGCGAATCCGCTCGGCAAATGCGCCGCTGATGAGGGCCGGCGTGATGATGGCAAACTTGAGCTGAAAGGCCGCGAACAGCACCAGCGGCAAGTTGCTGGCCAGGCGCGGGTGCGGGGCGGTACCCACGTGGTTGAACATAAAAAACGTCATCGGATTGCCAATAACGCCGCCAATGCTGTCACCAAAGGCCAGCGAGAAGCCCACCACGTACCACAAAATCGAAATGACCCCCAGTGCGATGAAACTTTGCAGCATGGTGGAAATGACGTTGCGCTTGCTCACCATGCCGCCGTAGAAAAAGGCCAGGCCGGGCGTCATCAGCAGCACGAGGCCGGAGGCGGAAAGCATCCAGGCCAAGTCGGCGGGGTTGAAGGCATTGGGTTTGGCGTCGGGGTGGTCCTGCGGGAGGAAGGCGGCGAGGCCAGCTAATAGTAGCAAAAGCCCCAGGCAAGCCGTCGCTAAATATTGTTTACGTGTCATAACGGTGATAAAATTAAGGCTACCCCGCTAAATTACGCTATAATTTACTTTAACCCCTACCAAAACGAGGGGCCACCCAGATAAAATTAGGACATTAATCTAAAAATACCTTCGCTTCGTCAGCTCACGCCTTTCTCGAATTCAATGGTAAAGGCTGTGCGTTGCGACATCGTAGGCACCAGCCGAAACCGGAAGCCGTGGGCCAGCAGCACGTCGCGCACCAACGTGAGGCCGATGCCCTGGCCGTCGCGCTTGGTGCTGAAAAAGGGCGTGAACAACCGCTGGCTGACTTCGGGCGTAAGGGCCGGGCCGTCGTTTTCAATCACCAGCGTGGGCGGCTGGGCCGTGGTGCGCACCCAGATGTTGCCGCCGTGCCCGATGGCTTCGAGGGCATTTTTGGCAATGTTGAGCAGGGCCTGCTCCAGCTGCTGCGGGTCGAAATTGAGCACCAGGGGCGTTGGGGGGAACTCCAGGTGCCAGTGCACACCGCGTTCCGCGCTCTGGGGCTGGAGCAGGCGGGCGACGCCGCGCAGCACGGCGTGCACGTCGGTGGGGCGCGGCGTGGGCGGCGGTAGGCGCACGAGGTGGGCGAAGTTGGCGATGAAGTTGGCCAGCTGGGTGTTGCGGGCAATGCTCACGTCGAGGGCCTGGCGGTAGTCGGGCTGGTCGTCGGGGGCGAGTTGGGGCGCGTAGTGCTGGAAGCTGTGCAGAATAGAGTTGATGGCCCCGATGGAGTTGTTGATTTCGTGCGACATCATCCGAATCAGCTGCTCGTAAGCCTGCTTTTCCTGCTTGATGAGCTCCTGGGTCAGCTCCTCGAGGAGCAGGAAGCGGCGGGTGAAACCCCGGTCCAGGAAGTGGGCGGCAGTGGCGCGGTAGGCCTGCAGGCCCGAGAGGCGCAGGGCCTGCGGCTGGGTTTCGACGAGGCCGGCCAGGGCTACGCCCCAGGCCCCGGGCAGCTCGCCCGGCTTGTGGCCCAGCAGTTGGGCGGCCGGCTGGCCCACCATGCGCTCGGCGGCGGCGTTGACGCCCTCGATGCGCCCATCGAAGTCGAGGATGAGGATGCCCGCGGGCGAGGCCTGAATAAGGCGTTCGAGCAGAAAGCTTTTCTCGTGCTGGCTCACGCGCTCGTGCCGCAGCGCGTCAATCATCGCGTTGTAGACCTCAATGAGCTGGTCCATCTCGCGCTGGCCCACGGGCACGAATTTCAGGCTGAAATCCTTGGCCTGCATGGCCGCGGTGCCCGCCGCAATGAGCTGGAACGGCCGCACAAACCCCCGATACAGCTGCCCACTGAGGACAATGCTGACAATCAGCAAAACCTCGCTGCCGAGGAACAGCGGCAGGTTGGTGGTGCGCAGCTGCCACGCCAGCCCGATAAGCACGGCATGGATGAGGGCAACGAACAACAGAAACTGGAGGCGAAGGGACATGGAGCGCAATTTAGCCGGCCCCGGTCTGACCGCCCTAGGCGGTCCGACCGGTTGTCGTTATTTACCGAAACGTGCCGACGACGACCGGTCGGACCGCCTTGGGCGGACAGACCGACAGCCCCGCCCCTCCTACGCATCGTACGGAATGCCGTGCTTCTCAAACCTTCGGTACAACGCCCCCCGGCTCAGCCCCAGCGCCTTCGCTACGCGGCTGATATTGCCCTCGTAGTGCGCCAGCGACTGCCGAATCATCTGGGCCTCCAGCTCATCCAGGGTGACGGTTCCGGGCGGGGGCAGCTCGCCGGGCGGGCGCGGGGGCGCACCCGGCAGGGCGTTGGCCTGAAAATCTTCGGGGCCCAATTCTTCCTTGCCGCTCACGAGCACGGCGCGCTCCACCAGGTTTTTCAGCTCGCGGATGTTGCCGGGCAGGGGCTGCTCGCGCAGCCAGTGCAGGGCGCGGGTGCTCACGTTGAGGGCGGGACGTTGGTAGGAGGCACGCAGTTGGGCAATAAAGTGCTGGGTGAGCAGCGGAATGTCCTGCGGGCGCTCGCGCAGGGCGGGCAGGCGCACCGAAATCAGGTTGATGCGGTAGAACAGGTCTTCGCGGAAGCGGCCCTGCGCCACCAGTTCGGCCAGGTTGCGGTTGGTGGCGGCGATGACGCGGATATCGAGCCGGCGGGGCTTGCTGTCGCCGAGCACCTCGTAGGTGCGGTCTTGCAGCACGCGCAGGAGTTTTACCTGGCTGGCCAGTTCCAATTCCCCGATTTCATCCAGAAAAATGGTGCCGCCGTTGGCCAGCTCGAAGCGGCCCACGCGGTCGGCTTTGGCATCGGTGAACGCGCCGCGGCGGTGGCCGAACATCTCGCTTTCGAACAACGAGGTCGAGATGCCGCCCAGGTTCACCTTCACGAAGGCCTGGTTTTTCCGCTGGCTGTTGCGGTGGATGGCCTCGGCGATGAGCTCTTTGCCGGTGCCACTTTCGCCTTCGATGAGCACCGCGGCATCGGTGGCGGCCACCTGGCCCACCTGGCGCAACACGTACAGCAGCTGCGCATCCTGGCCAATAATTTCCTTAAACGCAAACTGCTGGTCGAGCTGGCGACGCTGGCGGGCGGGGGCTTCGGCAGGGTCGGTTGCGGGCGGGGTTTCGTGCACGGCCAGCACCGTGCGAATGGTTTGGAGCAAGGCTTCGTTGTGCCAAGGCTTGGTGACGAACTCGGCCGCCCCGGCCTTCATGCCCGCCACGGCCAGCGCGATGCTGCCCCAGCCGGTGATGAGGATGACGGGTACCCGCGGGGCCAGCTGTTTCACTTGCGCCAGCAGCGCCAGGCCGTCGGCCCCGGTGGTGGCGAGCGAGAAGTTCATGTCCAGCAGTATCAATCTCGGCGGGCTTTCGCGCACCACGGCCAAGGCTTCGGCGGGCGTGGCCACGGCCTGCGCGGGGTAGCCGGCCTGCTTCAGCAGCAGCCGGAGCGACGTGCGGATGGCCAGGTCGTCGTCGATAATGAGTACCATGATTGCAGAAAGGAAAGCGGGGGCGAAGGACGGAAATTTGCGCGTTATGCAGCAGCACGTCGTGCAGTGCGCAGCGGGGCATGATGTTTCTTTTCGTATTGTTTGCTACTCCTCGCGCAGGGCCACGGCGGGGTGAATACCCGCCGCCAACCGGCTGGGGTACAGGGCGCACACAGTAGTGAGCACGTAAACCAGGCCCGTGGCCAGCAGCATGGCCTGGCCATATACGGCCGGGCGCACATCGAGCACGCCCAGCAGCGGAAACTGGGCCGCCACCAGCAGCCCCAGCGCCAGCCCAAACGTGGTCACGACCAGGATTTCGCCCACCACCTGCCCGCTGATGGCCCCTGCGCTGGCTCCCATCGCCCGGCGCAGTCCGATTTCGGCCCGGCGCTGGTTAATGGTTTGCCACAGCACCCCAAACAAGCCCATCGCCACGTTCACAATTAGAAACACGCACACCAGCCCCAGGGCCACCAAGGGCGTGAGGGCGCGCTTGAGCTGGGCGGCGCGCTGCTCGGGCAGGGCCGAAATGCCCACATTCCAGCCCTTGGCAGTGGCCAGGATTTCGGTGGTCATGCGCCGCTCCAGCGCGGCCCCGGCCCCCGGCCGCACCCGCAGCAGCATATCCGAAGCCTCGCCCCAAGCAGTATCCTGCGGGCTCACCCGCATGAGCATGGCGGGGCGGGGCTCGTCCAGCGGCCCATCGGCCCGGAACCGCTCGATAAGGCCCACGATGCGGTATTCGTCGTAGCCCCGGCCCACGACTTTCCCCAGCGGCGACTGCTGCGGAAAGAGCTGTCCGGCCAGCTCGCGGCTGAGCACGGCCGGCGTGACGGAAGCACCGTCGTCGCGCTTATCAAACCAGCGCCCTGCCACCAGCGGCAACTGCAACACCTCGCGTAAGTCGTCTTCCACCAGATAACCACTTGCCGGTATCCCATTTCTTCTTTCTTTGCCAATCCCTACGTCGCTATTGTTGGTACTGCCCGAAAACGGCGTGTTCGACGAGGTGCGGCCCACGGCCACTACTTCGGGCATGGCCCGCAGGCGCGCCATCACTTGGCGCACGGTGGCCAGGCGACCGGCCCGCGGCAGAGCGCCCGGGTCGAGGCCGATGCGCCACACCTGCTCGTAGGCAAAGCCCGGCGGCGTGCGGTAGTTCTGCTGGTTGTACACAAGCAGGCTGCCCACCACAAACAGCACCACGAAGGCAAGAAAAATTTCGGCGATGAGCAGAAAATTGGCCCGCCGCCGGTTCCAAATCAGGGTAAATAAGTGCCGTATCATTTGTTGGTTGCTCCTTTCAGGGCCTGTACGGCCGATAGTTTCGACATTTTATAAGCCGGGTATACCCCCGACAGCAGCCCGAACCCAAACACGCCCGCCAACCCCACCAAAAACACCCGGCCATTGAGCCCGAACTGCGTGTAGGCAATCAGCCCGCTGCCATTGAGCAGGTGCAGCGCGCCCGCCGCCAGCGCCAGGCCCAGCACCCCGCCCAGCAGCGTCAGGAAAATATTCTCGACCAGAAACTGCCCCACCAGCGCGCCACCGGTGGCCCCAAACGCCTTACGCACCCCAATCTCGGAGCTGCGGTCGAAGATGCGACTCACGTTGATGTTCACCAAATTCAGGGCCGGCAGCAGCAGAAACAGCAGCGTGAGGCCAGTCAGCATGCCCCCAAGCCGGGCCACGCCGTCGGAAGGGCCGTCCTCTCGCCGCTCATGGCGCACGGTGGTGGCCAGCAGCGAGCCGGCGTAGAGGCGCACTTCCTCGCACCACTTATACGTGGCCGTGGGCAACGGGGCGCGGGCCACGGCCTGGGCAAACTCGCGCTGCACGGCCGGCACCTCGGCCGCCGTGTGGGCCAGCAGAATGGCCTGACACCAGCCCATGTATTCGGGGTCGTGAATGTTCACCGTGCTGGTAGTGATGGGCATCCAGACCTCGGCATAGGTGAAGCTGCGGGTAGCTGGCACGTCGCGCACTACCCCCACCACCTGGTAGCGGATTTCGTCGGTGACGATGGTGCGGCCGATAATGCCGCGCGCGGTGCCAAAGTAGTTGCGGGCGCTGCTCTCGTTGAGCACCGCCACGTGGGCGGCGGCGCGCACCTCGGCCCCGTTGTAGGGCCGGCCTTCCAGAAAGTCGAAGTCCAGCACTTGCCAGAACTCGGCATCGGTGTATTTCTGGTCCAGCTTCAGCTTCTGGTTGCCCACGTAGGCCACCGTGCTGCCGGCACCGGTGCTGATGGAAATCTTCTCCGGCGTGCGCATCGGCCGGATATAGTGCTCCAGAAACGAGTAGCTCGGGCTGCTCATGTTTTCAGTGTTGTGCCCCTCGATGGCCATTTCGCTGGTAAACAGCAGCCGGTCGAGCCGTTTTTCGGGCATCTGCGGCCCCACTGTGAAATCGAACATGGCATATACCACCAGCAAAATCATCAGCGTAAAACTGATGCCGAATAGGCTGATGAAGGTGAAGAACTTGCGCCGTTGCAAGACCTTCCAGGCAATTTTGAGGTAAGAGAGAAGCATGTTTTTTTGAGTTTATATGAACGTCATGCTCATCTGGCGTCCGCTTGTCGAAGCATCTTTACTGCTTTGTTAAATCAGCATGGGTTACTTCCTGCGGTAGCGATGCTTCGACAAGCGGACGCCAGATGAGCATGACCGCCTGTTGGTTTATAAGCCTCACCCCACCTGGCTGCCGTCGAAAAACCGCACCACCCGCTGAGTTTTCTGCGCCTGCTGCTCGTCGTGCGTCACCATCACGATGGTCACGCCATCCCGCTGGTTCAGTTCCAGCAGCAGCCCCATTACCTCCTCCCCCATCACCGAGTCGAGGTTGCCCGTGGGTTCATCGGCCAGAATAATTTCCGGCCCGCCCGCCAGGGCCCGCGCAATGGCCACCCGCTGCCGCTGCCCACCCGAAAGCTGGCTGGGAAAGTGGCCCGTGCGGGCGCTCAATCCTACTTTGTCCAGGGCATCGAGGGCGCGCTGGCGGCGCTCCTTGCCGCCCAAGCCCTTGCGGTACAGCAGCGGCACCTCCACGTTGTCGACCACCGAGAGGTCGTTTATCAGGTGGTAGCTCTGAAACACGAAGCCGATTTTCAGGTTGCGCAAGCCGGCCAGCTCGCGGTCCGAGAAGGACGTCACGGCGCGGCCATCCACCTCAATCACGCCGCTGGTGGGCTCATCGAGCAGGCCCATCAGGCTGAGCAGCGTCGATTTCCCGCAGCCACTCGGCCCCATTATCGACACGAACTCGCCCCGGTTGATGGTTAGGTTCACCTGGTTCAGCGCCACCGTTTCGATAGTTTTGGTCTGGTAGACCTTTTCGATGTTGGTGAGCCGGAGCACGGGCGGGGCAGTGGCGGCACCGTTTGGCGGCGCGGCAGGCTGCGGGCGGGTATCGAGCGGGTTGGCGAGCAGGTTTTCCATGAGGGAAATGAAATGGATTGGCGGTTAAAACTCCCCTCCTTTTTTAAGGTGGGGATGTTCGAGCCAATGGCTCGAACGGGGGTGGTGAAGTCGTTGAACGATGAGCGTGGGGGTTGTGTAAGACTATCCGGCGGGTATCGTTCAACGAGTACCACCACCCCAGCTGACGCTTTGCGTCAGCGTCCCCTCCTTAAAAAAGGAGGGGAGTTTGTCGTTCAAAATCATAGAGTGTCAGGGCCCGCAGGCGATAAAAAGCCACCCAGCCGGCCCGCAGCGCGAAGATGTAGCCGCGCCGTGCCCCATCTTTGGCCGCCGAGGCCAGCGTCAAGTCCGTGAGGCTGATGCGGCCCAGCAGGTAGGTGGCACGGGCAATGTCGTAGCGCCGCTGGGCCAGCGAATCGGCCCGGCCGGCGAGGGCCAGCTGCTCGCTCAGTGCGGCCACCTGGCTGGCCTGCGCCAGCACCGTTTGCTCGAAGCCGAGGGTTTCCTGCGCCACGTTGCGCCGGGTCTGGTCCCGGTTCAGCTCGGCGGTTTTGATGAGGGCCTGGCGGCGGCCCCAGTCCACGAGCGGCAGGCTGAACACCAGGCGCACCTGCTGCTGATTCTGGAGGTTGAGGTAAGTATTGCCCAGGTTTTCGGCCTGGTTCACGTAGCCCAGGTTGGCCGTCAGAGCCGCGTGGAAGCCGGTGGTGCCGCGGGCCTGGGCCACGTCGCGCTCGGCCAGCAGCAGCCGGCGGCGGAAGGCCAGCGTGGCGCTCCGGTTGTGGCGGGCCTGCGCCAGCGCCACGGCGGGCTGCACGGCCGGCTGCGGGGCCGGCGCGGGCACGGCCAGGGCGGGCGCTTCGGTGCCGGGCAGGCCGGTGTAGGCTTGCAGGTCCACGGCCGCGTTCTGGGCGTCGAGCTGGGCTTGGGTTTGGGCCTGGCGGGCGTCCAGCACGTTCAACTCCAGTTGCAACACGTCGCTTTGGGACAGCCGCCCCAGCCGGTACCGCTCCTGGCCAATGCGCAGCAGCTCGGCGGTGGCTTGGGCGTTCTGGCGGGCCACGCCGGCGTTCACCTGTTGCAGCAGCACGTCGAAATACAGCTCTGTAACGCGCTGGGCGATGGTTTCGCGCTCTTCCACAAACTGCCGCTGGCTCTCTTGAAACCGCAGCGGCTCGATGCGACGCGCCCAACGCAGGCCATTAAACTGCCCCAGCGGCTGCGTAATCCCGATGGTGAACGGCTGGTTATTGTACCGCCGCTGCCCGCCGTTGAAATCATCGAACCGCTGCACCACCGAGCCGAGGTACACCTGCCCGCCGGTCAGGCCCAGGTTCTGGCTCAACGTGAGGCCCAAATCCGAGTTATTAATGCGCACCGACTCGAAGCTGGTGGTGCCATCGGGCTGCACCACGGGCGTAATCACGCGGTTGAAATTGGGCACCGTGCCGGTCAGGCCCAGCTGCGGGCGGTAGGTGGCTTGGTAGCCGCGCCAGGCCCAGTAGCTGGTTTCGCGGCTGGTTACGGCCTGCTGGCCAGTGGCGGAGTGGTTAAGGGCCTGCGCAACGACTTCGGCCAGCGTGAGGGCGGGCGTCTGAGCGGCTACCGGCTGCCAAAGCAGCACCAGCAATATCCAACGGCACGGCCGGTTCACCTCACCCCCCGGCCCCCTCTCCCGCGGAGAGGGGGAGCCTGACGCCAGCATGTTTTTAGCTGACTTTTTCTTGTAATTAAAAGGGGAGAAAAACATTTTTTTGAAATTGAACACTGAAAGTTTTTCGTCAGGCTCCCCCTCTCCGCGGGAGAGGGGGCCGGGGGGTGAGGTGAACCGCTCGCGCCGTTAGTCCTTTAGCGTAAGCTCTGGCGTGTCCAGGTGGTCCTTCATCTCCGACACCACAATGGCCTCCCCGGCCCGCAAGCCGCTCACTACCTGCACGTAGTCGAAATTGCTGTCGCCGAAGCGGACCGTGCGGCGCACCACCCGGCCTTCGGTCAGCACGAACACCGGCTGCTCTTTGCCACCTTGGTAAAAGGGGCCGTTTTTCACGCGCAGCACGCCGTGGTGGGCGCGGGTTACCACAAACACGTCGGCCCGCAGGTTGGGCCGCAGCGCCGGGTGGTGGGGGTTGTTGAGTTGGGCATAAAACGTCACCACGCCCTTTTCCACGGCCGGGCTGATGCTGGCCACCGTCCCGCGCAGGTCGGTATCGTTGATGCGCACCACCACCGAATCGCCTTGGTGCAACTGGCCGGCGTAGCTGTCTGAAATCGTGGCCCGAACGCGGAAGCTGCTCAAATCGGCTACCCGGGCCAGGGCGTCGCCGGCCTGCACGGTGGTGCCAAGGTTGTCGTTCACCCAGGTCAGCACGCCCGGCTGCTGGCTGCTGACGTTGGCCTGCCGCAGCTTACCGGCCAGTTCCGAAATGCTGCGCTGCTGCATGGACACCGTGTAGCCCAGCTCGCGCACGTCGGCCGCGTTCGAACGCTGCTGGGTTTGCGTCTGGCGCGTCAAGCGGCTGGCTTCCAGCTGCGCCACGGCCAGGTTCAGCTCGGCCTGGCGCACGTTCTCGACGGTGCCACCGCCGATTTTCAGGAGCTGCTGCTCGTCGCGCAGGGCCGATTGCAGGCTGCGCACCTTCACGGCCTGCACCTGGGCCTGGGCGCGCAGGTCGGTCAGGCTGCGCTCCAGGTTCAGCTGGAGCTGGGAGTTCTTGTTCTGGTTGCGGAGCTGCTCATCGTCGAGCTTCGCCAGGGCCGAATTAGTCAGGTCCTTGTCCAGCTCCAGAATGGTTTCGCCGGCCGCCACCCGTGCGCCCACCACCACCGGCACCCGCCGGATAGTGCTTTGGATGGGGCTGGTAATCACCGCCTCACGGCCCGGGATGATGGTGCCAGCGGCAGTTATTGAAGCCTCCACCTCGCCGGTTTCCACGGTAGCGGTCAGGATATCGCCGCGCCGCAAGCTGGGTTTTAGCACCGTGCGGAAGGCCAGCACCGCGCCCAGCGCCACCAATACCGCCCCGGTTACCGCGAGCCAGCGGCGGTGCCTGCGGTGGGTTTGAATAGAATCGGCAATGGCTCTGTCCATTTTCGTGCAGCAAGAAGGGAGGTTTCCCTATCTGTTGCCAAGCCGCGTGCCATTTATACAATATACTGATTTTCAATAATAAACGATGAAAACAGCCCAATTTCCTCCGCCCAAAAAGTGTCCACTTACGAACACGCGGCCCTAAACCGGACACCTAGATGTTACTTCCTTTTCAAAATATGTCGGGCACAGCTCATTTGTACAGCCCTTTAAATCAGCCAGAGCCAAATTATTATTATTGCCAATAATCATATATATTGTATAATCAATCACCAAACAGTAAATCACTATGATTGCCAACGCCACTTCTGTAGCCACTGAAATCCGGCACGCCAACGACCTTTTTGAAGCCAGTTTCGAGCGAAGCGATGCCGCTGCCATCGCCAGCCTCTACACGCCCAACGGCGTGCTGCTGCCCACGGGCATGGAGGCCATCCAGGGCACGGCAGGCATTCAGGCCTTTTGGGAAGGCGCTATGGCCATGGGCATCAAGCAAGTGCAGCTCCACACCCAGGAAGTGGAAGAAATGGCCGATACCGCCATTGAGCTGGGACACTATACCCTGCTCGGCCCCGCTGCCCAAACGATGGACCAGGGCAAATACCTCGTGGTCTGGAAACAGCAACAGGGCCAGTGGAAGCTGCATCAGGACATCTGGAACAGCAGCCTGCCCGCTCCCACGCCCGCTCCCTAGGCCATCACCTGATACACCGCCAGCGCGGCCACGTAGGCCAACCCGGTCATGTAAACGAGCTGGGCCAGCGGCCAGCGCCAGTTCTTGGTTTCGCGGTACGTCACGGCCAGCGTGCTCATGCACTGCATGGCAAACACGTAGAACACCAGCAGCGAAAACGCCCGCGCCGGCGTAAAAAACGGCTGCCCGCTGGCATCTTTCTCCGCGCTGAGCTTCTGTTGCAGGGTGCCCATATCGGCATCCTGCCCCACGCTGTAGATGGTGGAAATGGTGCCCACAAACACCTCCCGCGCCGCAAACGAGGTAAGCAGCGCAATGCCGATTTTCCAGTCGTATCCCAGCGGCCGGATGGCCGGTTCGATGAGGTGGCCAAACTTGCCCGCATAAGACGTTTCCAGCCGGGCCGAGGCCACGCGGCGGTTGACTTCCGGCGCATCCCACTGCTGCGCAGCCGCTTCGTTGCGCACCTGGGTTTCGGCCGCAGCCTGCTGCTGGCCCGGGCCGTAGCTGGCCAGCACCCACAGCAGCACCGAGATGGCCACAATCACCTTGCCCGCCTGCATCACAAACGCCTGCACTTTCTGGTAAATTGTCAGGCCTACATTCTTCCAGCGCGGCCACTGGTACACCGGAAATTCCATGATAAAATAGCTCCGCTCCCGCGCCTTGAGCAGCTTTTTCAGCGCCCAGGCCGAGCCCAGCGCCGAAAATAACCCCAGCAGGTAGAGCGCCATCAGCGCCACACCGCGCAGGTTAAATATGCCCCAGGCGGCCTGGTCGGGCACCACCAGCGCCACCAGTACCGTGTAGACCGGAATGCGCGCCGAGCACGACATGAGCGGCGTCACGAAAATGGTAATCATCCGGTCCTTCCAACTCTCAATCGTGCGCGCTCCCATGATGGCCGGCACCGCGCAGGCCAGCCCCGATATCAGCGGCACCACGCTCTTGCCGCTCAGCCCGAATGGCCGCATCAGCTTGTCCATCAAGAAGGTAACCCGGGCCATGTAGCCCGTTTCCTCCAGCACCGCCAGAAAGCCAAACAGCAAGGCAATCTGCGGAATGAAGATGAGCACGCCGCCCAGCCCGGCCAGCACGCCCTCCGTGAGCAGCCGCACCAACGGCCCCGAGAAGTTCGCCTGAATCACTGCGCTCAAGGCCGAGATTCCCTGGTCAATCCAGTCCATGGGGTACTGCGCCCAGGCAAAAATGGCCTGAAACAATAAGAACAGAATGCCCAGAAAAATCAGGTAACCGCCCACGCGGTGCGTCAGCACCTTATCGATGCGGTTCGAGATGGGCTCCCGGGTTTCCGTGCGCGTCACCGTCACCGTTTCCAGCAGGATTTCGTTGATGCGGGCGTAGCGGCCAATGGTTTCGGCGGCCTGTGCGGCCGTGGCATCAAAGCCTGCCTGCTGCGTCAGCTCCTGAATGTGGCTTTTTTCGTCGGCGCTCAGAAACCCAATCTGCCGGTACTGCTGGGCATAATGCAGCGCCAGGTAGTCGTTGTGCAGGTCGAAATAGTAGCGGATTTGCCGCACCAGCGGCAATAGCCGCTCATCGGGCTTCCAAAAGCGCAGGGGCGGCGCCGCCAGCCGCTGGGCCATCACAATTTTAAGCGCCGCCACGCCAATCCCATTACGCGCATTCATCGGAATAATGGGCACGCCCAACTCCCGTTCCAGCGCCACCAACTCAATAGTAATGCCGTGGCGGCCGGCCACGTCCATCATATTGAGTGCCAGCACGGCCGGCAGGCCCAAATCCCCACGCGGAGTGAACAGCAGCAAACTACGGCGCAAGTTGTTGGCGTCCACCGTCACCACCACAAAATCGGGGTAGTTATCGGCCGCCTTGTCGTAAAGCAAGTCGGTTATTACCTTTTCGTCCAAGCTCTTGGGGTAGAGCGAGTAGGTGCCTGGCAGGTCCACAATCTCGGCCCGCTGCGTCGGCGTCAGCTGCGCGAAGCCCGATTTACGGTCCACAGTCACACCCGGAAAATTACCCACTTTCTGGTTGAGGCCGGTAAGCTGGTTAAACAGCGACGTTTTGCCGCTGTT
>JBBQSQ010000042.1:0-26554 GCA_038213745.1 Cytophagales bacterium | reverse complement strand
CGATAAGAATGAGGGTCTTGGAGATTCTAATCATCTGTCATCCTGAGCTTGCGAAGGACCTTATCACACCAGAACAGCTTGCAGTAATCCATGTAGTGCGAACGTGATAAGTTCCTTCGCAAGCTCAGGATGACAGATGATTAAAAAGTCTAAACAGCTTTAATTCTGCTTTTCAATAACCAATCGTTCTACACTAATGAATTACTTAGCTCATAACCTGGCCTGCAGTATCGGTCGGTTTCCGGCCCTGGTGCTACTAGCCCTGCTGCCGGCTGCAGCCACAATGGCCCAGGCCCCCGCGCCGCAGCTGGGCAAAGCCCCGCTCAAGGAAATCCTGGCCGCCCTCACCACCGAGGAAAAAGTGAAGCTGGTGGTGGGCATGGGTTTTTACCCCGCCGGCTTCCCCGAAGGCATCCTCCCGCCTTCCGACCCTGCCGACCGCAAGGTGCCCGAGAAAGTGCCCGGCGCGGCCGGCCGCACCCACGCCATTGCGCGGCTCGGCATCCCGTCGCTCACGCTCTCGGATGGGCCGGCGGGCGTGCGCATCGACCCCGTTCGCGGCGGCGACAGCACCAAAACCTACTACGCCACGGCCTTCCCGGTGGCCACGCTGCTGGCTTCGAGCTGGGACACCGAACTGGTGCACAAAGTAGGCGTGGCCTTTGGCAGCGAGGTGCGGGCCTTTGGCATCGATGTATTGCTGGCTCCGGGCATGAATATTCACCGCAACCCACTGGGCGGGCGCAACTTCGAGTATTATTCCGAAGACCCGCTGGTGGCCGGCAGCATGGCCGCCGCCCTCGTCAACGGCGTGGAATCGAACGGCGTGGGCACCTCCATCAAGCACTTCGCCGTCAACAACCAAGAGTTTAACCGCATGCAGCTCAACTCCAAAGTGAGCGAGCGGGCGCTGCGGGAAATCTACCTGAGCGGCTTCGAGCTGGCCGTTAAAAAAGCGCAGCCCTGGACGGTGATGTCGTCCTACAACCGCGTAAACGGCACCTATACCTCCGAAAGCCCGGACTTGCTGACCACGCTGCTACGCCAGGAATGGGGCTTTAAGGGCTTGGTGATGACGGACTGGTACGGTGGCAAAAATGCCGTGGGTCAGCTTCAAGCCGGCAACGACCTCCTCATGCCCGGCACCCTGAGCCAGGCCGACGCCCTGCGGACCGCCCTCAAAAGCGGCGCGCTAACGCCGGCGCAGCTCGACGCCAACGTAACCCGCGTGCTGGAACTGGTGCTCAAATCGCCGGCCTTCAAAAACCCGGTTTTCAGCGGACGGCCCGCCCTAAAGGCCAATGCCGCCGTGGCCCGCACCGCCGCCGCCGAGGGCATGGTGCTGCTGCGCAACGAGGGCGGCACGCTGCCGCTGGCCGCCGGCCGCAAAACCGCCCTGTTCGGCAATGCGGCCTACCAGCTCATCGCGGGTGGCACGGGCAGCGGCGACGTGAACAAAGCCTACACCGTGTCGCTGGCGCAGGGCCTGGCCGCCGCCGGCTACGCAGTGGAGGCACCGTTGAGCCAAGCCTACGGCCAGTACCTGAAAGCCGAAAAAGCCAAGCTGCCCAAAACCCGGGGCCTGCTGGACCCCGCCCCCGTCATCGCCGAAATGGGCCTGGACGACGCGCTGCTCCGCCAACAGGCCGGGGCCGCCGATGTGGCCCTGGTGGCCCTGGGCCGGAGCGCCGGCGAGGGGGGCGACCGCAAAGTGGCCGATGACTTCGCCCTTACGGCGGCCGAGCAGGCCCTGCTCAAGGCCGTGGCGACGGCCTTTCATGCCCAGAAAAAAAAGGTGGTGGTGGTGCTCAACGTGGGCGGCGTGATTGAAGTGGCTAGCTGGCGCGCCCAGGCCGATGCCATTTTGCTGGCCTGGCAGCCCGGCCAGGAAGGCGGCCACGCCATGGCCGACGTGCTGAGCGGGGCGGTGCCGCCGTCGGGCAAGCTGGCTACTACTTTTCCGATGGCCTACGCCAACGTGCCTTTCAGCACGAATTTCCCCGGCAAGGAATTGCCCGGCGGCACGGGCACCGGCAACCCGTTGTTGGGGCGGCCGTCGGAAAACACCTATGAGGAAGGTATTTATGTAGGCTACCGCTACTACAACACCTTCGCGGTGCGACCCGCGTATGAATTCGGCTACGGTTTGTCGTACACCACCTTCGCCTACAGCAACCTGAAGCTGAGCGCGCCCACGTTTAGCGGGCGGCTCACGGCCACCGTCACCGTGACGAACCGGGGCGCGGTGGCGGGCAAGGAGGCCGTGCAGCTTTACTTGAGCGCCCCGGCCGCTAAACTCGACAAGCCGGAAAGTGAGCTGAAAGCCTTTGCCAAAACCGGCCTGCTCCGGCCCGGCCAGGCGCAGACCCTGACATTTGTCCTTATAGCCCGCGACCTGGCCTCGTACGACGCGGCAGCCTCGGCTTGGGTGGCGGAGGCCGGAACCTACACGGTAAAGTTGGCCGCCTCCTCGCGCAATGTGCGGCAAAGTGCTAACTTCCGGTTGCCCAGCGAGCTGGTGGTAGCCAAAAGCCGCCACCTGCTGGCCCCCCAAGCCCCATTGGCCGACCTCAAGCCCTCGAAAGCTGTGACTAAAAAGCAGTAGTTGCCCTGGCTCGTTCCTACACGAAAGGAACGTGCGCATTTGCTCTTCCTGCCGCGCTAAAGCCGGCAGTCCACCGTTCATTCCTTTCCCAACTCCCACCCTACTTACTCGCTGAACATGGAAAAAAACACTTATGACGCCATCGTTATTGGCTCGGGCATTTCGGGCGGCTGGGCGGCCAAGGAACTGACCGAAAAAGGCCTCAAAACCATCATGCTGGAACGCGGGCGCAACGTGGAGCACATCAAAGACTATGTGAACACGACCAAGGGCGCGTGGGAATTCCCGCACCGCGGCGGCCGCACCGAAGAAATGGTGGCTAAGTACCCGGTCCTCAAGCGTGACTACCCGCTCAACGAAATCAACCTGAGCTACTGGGCCAACGACCAGGACAGCCCCTACGTGGAGGTAAAGCCTTTTGACTGGTTCCGGGGCTACCAGGTGGGCGGCCGCTCCCTGACCTGGGGCCGGCAGTCGTACCGCTGGAGCGACTTCGACTACGAGGCCAATGCCAAGGACGGCATCGCCGTGGACTGGCCGATTCGCTATAAGGACATGGCCCCGTGGTACAGCTACGTGGAGAAATTTGCCGGCATCAGCGGCTCGAAGGAAGGGCTGCCGCAGCTGCCCGACGGCGAGTTTATGCCGCCCATGGAGATGAACTGCGTGGAAAAAGACGTGGCCGCCCGCCTCAAAAAGCACTACGCGCACCGGCGCATGGTCATTGGCCGCACGGCCAACATCACGATGCCGCACCACAACCGCGTGAACTGCCAGTACCAGAACAAGTGCTGGCTGGGCTGCCAGTTTGGGGGCTATTTCAGCACGCAGTCGGCTACGCTGCCCGCGGCCGTGGCCACCGGCAACCTCACGCTGCGGCCGTTTTCCATCGTCACCAAAATCCTCTACGACAAGGACACCAAGCGGGCCAAGGGCGTGGAAATCCTCGATGCCGAGACTAACCAGACCGTCGAATACTACGCCAAGGTCATTTTCCTCAACGCTTCGGCCCTGAACTCGACCTGGGTGCTGATGAACTCGGCCACCGACGTGTGGCCTGGCGGCCTGGGCAGCAGCAGCGGCGAGCTGGGCCACAACCTGATGGACCACCACTTCCGGGCCGGCGCGCACGGCGATGCCGAAGGCTTCGACGACAAGTACGTGTACGGCCGCCGCGCCAACGGCATTTACATCCCGCGCTACCGCAACCTATTCGGCGACAAGCGCGACTACATCCGCGGCTTTGGCTACCAGGGCAGCGCCGGCCGCGAGGGCTGGGGCCGCGAAATTCCGGAGCTGGGCATTGGGGCCGACCTCAAGGACGCCCTCACCGAGCCCGGCAAGTGGACCATGGGCATCACCGGCTTCGGCGAAACCCTGCCCTACCACGACAACCAGATTACCCTCGACAAGACCAAGAAGGACAAGTGGGGCCTGCCCGTGCTGGCGTTCGATGCGAGCATCCGCGACAACGAGCAGAAAATGCGCATCGACATGATGGCCGACGCCCAGGAAATGCTGGAAAAAGCCGGCCTGAAGAACGTGAAGACCTATAACAACGGCTACGTGCTGGGCGGCGGCATCCACGAAATGGGCACCGCCCGCATGGGCCGCGACCCTAAAACGTCGGTCCTCAACATGCACAACCAGGTGTGGGACGCCCCCAACGTGTACGTGACCGACGGTGCCTGCATGACCTCGGCTGCCTGCCAGAATCCCTCGCTCTCCTACATGGCCCTCACGGCCCGCGCCGTGGACCACGCCGTGGGCGAGCTAAAAAAACAGAATCTCTAAATCGATATTGGTTGTCAGTTGCTCGTTGTCAGTTATCAGTGTTTTGAACGCTGGTACAACCTGACCACCTGACAACTGACAACGAGCAACTGACAACTAAACAGCTCCATCATGAACCGCAGAGACGCCCTCGCCCGAGTTGCCATCATCATGGGTGGCACCGTTATCGGAGCCGATTTTTTCCTTTCCAGCTGCTCTTCGCCCGCCAAAAAGGACGAAAAAGCCCAAACCAAAACCGACGCGCCCGTCGTCAAAGAGAAGCCCGCTTTTCTCAACGCCAGCCAAGTGAGCTACCTCGATGAGGTGGGCGAAACCATCTTGCCTACCACCACCTCGCCGGGCGCGAAAGCCGCCCAGGTTGGCAGCTTCATGGCCGTGATGGTGCGCGACTGCTACTCCCCCGCCGACCAGAAAATCTTCCTCAGCGGCCTCACCAAGCTCGAAGACGCCTGCAAAGCCAAAAACGGCAAAGGCTTCCTGGCCTGCGACGCCGCGCAACGCACCGCCCTGCTCTCCGCCATCGACACCGAGCAGCAGGCCTTCACCAAAAACCAGCGCGAGAACGACCCCAGCCACTATTTCCGCATGATGAAGCAGCTCACGCTCCTGGGCTTTTTCACCTCGGAAATAGGTGCCACCAAGGCCCTGCGCTACGTAGCCGTGCCCGGCCACTACGATGGCAACGTGCCCTATAAAAAAGGCGATAAGGCCTGGGCGACTAGCTGAGCCGTAAGGGCCGGTCCGACCGCCCTAGGCGGTCCGACCGGTCGTCATTCAACGATTGTCGTTGGGCTTTCAACCGGTCGGACCGCCTTGGGCGGTTGGACCGGCGCGACCAATCAACTTTCGCATTCTTTCCACTCCCCCAAATCCCACCCTGCTTATGACCGCAAGCACCCGCTTCAAGCTGTCCCTGATGATGTTCCTGGAGTTTTTCATCTGGGGCGCGTGGTTCGTGACGTTGGGCACCTACCTGGTGCAAAACCTGCGCACCACCGGCACGCAGGTGGGCGTGGCCTTCCTCACGCAGTCGGTGGGGGCCATTGTGGCCCCATTCATCATCGGATTGATTGCGGACCGGTTTTTCTCGGCGCAGAAGATTCTGGGGGTGCTGCATCTGCTAGGTGCGGGCTTGCTGTGGCTGGCTTCGCAGGCTACTGATTTCAGCGCCTTCTACCCCTACATCCTGACGTACATGATTTTGTACATGCCCACGCTGGCGCTGGTAAATTCCATTTCCTTCCGGCAAATGCAGAATCCGCAGAAGGAATTCGCGCCAATCAGAGTGTTAGGAACGTTGGGCTGGATTGTGGCCGGCCTCACCATCGGCTGGCTAAACTGGGAGCAGAACGGCGCGCTCGGCCTCACGTTCAAAATGGCCGCCGGGGCATCGTTGATTCTGGGCTTGTTCAGCTTTACGCTGCCGGCCACTCCGCCAATTAAGAAGGAAGGCACCACCGGCATCGGCGATTTGCTGGGGTTGGAAGCCATTCGGCTGCTCAAAAACCGCTCATACCTCATCTTCTTTTTGGCCTCGATTGCTATCTGCGTGCCGCTATCCTTCTACTACGGCTTCACCAACCTGTTTCTCAACGAAGCTGGTATGAAATCGGCCGCCGGCGTACAGAGCCTGGGGCAGGTTTCGGAGGTGCTGTTTATGCTGCTGATTCCGGTGTTTTTCGTGCGGCTGGGCGTTAAGAAAATGCTGGCCATTGGCATGCTGGCCTGGGTGATACGCTACCTCTTTTTCGCCTACGGCAACGGCGATTCCACCTACTGGATGCTGATTGCGGGCATTGTGCTGCACGGCATCTGCTACGATTTCTTCTTCGTAACGGGCCAGATTTACACCGACAACCTCGCCGGTGAGCAGTCGAAGAGCGCGGCCCAGGGCTTCATCACGCTGGCCACGTATGGCGTGGGCATGCTGATGGGTTCGCTCCTCTCGGGCCAGATTGTAGACGCCCACCAACTCACCAGCACTGCGCACGACTGGCACACTATCTGGCTGATTCCGGCCGCCATCGCGGCAGCAGTGCTCCTGTTGTTCGTGCTGCTGTTCAAGGACCAAAACGCCCCCGCGCCCGTCGAAGAAATCAGCTACGCCGAGGCTAACGCCCGGTTGGAGGTGTAGAGACGCGACCCTTCGCGTCTCGTCATTGCTGATGTTGTTTAATTTGGCAGTGGTTCGGCGCGGTTCCAGTCGTTCAACGACGAGACGCGAAGAGTCGCGTCTCTACATCGTTTGGGCGCAATCCTTGATTAACTCTAAAACCCCTTATTCTCCTGCATGAAATTACGATTGGGCATGATTGGCGGCGGGCAAGGGGCCTTCATTGGGGCCATCCACCGCATTGCGGCCGCCATGGATAGCCTCTACACGCTCACAGCGGGCGCCTTCAGCAGCGATGCGGAAAAGTCGCGGGCCACGGGCGTACTCCTGGGCCTGCCAGCCGAGCGCGTGTACGGCTCCTACCAGGAATTAATTGCCCAGGAAAAACAGCGTCCCGACGCCGAGCGGGTGCAGGTCATTGCCATCGTCACGCCCAACCACCTGCACTTTGCGCCGGCCAAGCTGGCCCTCGAAAACGGCTTCCACGTCATCCTCGACAAGCCGATGACCTTCACGCTGGCCGAGGCCAAGGAGCTGCGGCAAGTGGCCGAAGCCAGCGGCCGCCGGCTCTGCCTCACCCACACCTACACCGGCTACCCCATGGTGAAGGAGGCGCGCCAGCTCATCGCAGCCAACACCTTCGGCCCCATCCGCAAGGCCTACGTGGAGTACCCGCAGGGCTGGCTCAGCGCATTTGAGGAGGGCGGCAACAACAAGCAGGCCGCCTGGCGCACCGACCCCGCCCGTAGCGGCGTGGCCGGGGCCATGGGCGACATCGGCACCCACGCCTTCAACCTGCTGGAATACGTGACGGGCCTAAAAGTGGAAAAACTCTGCGCCGATATCAACACCGTGGTGCCGGGCCGCCGGCTCGACGACGACGGAGCCGTGCTGCTCAAACTCGCCAACGGGGCCAGCGGCGTGCTCGTGGCCACCCAAGTCGCGGCCGGCGAGGAAAACAACGTCCGCATCCGGGCCTACGGCGACAAAGGCGGCTTGGAGTGGCAGCAGGTCGATGCCAATACCCTGCAAGTGAAGTGGCTGGACAAGCCCACGGAAATCTGGCGGGCCGGCACCGGCTACGTAGGCTCTTTCGCCCAGCACAACGCCCGCACACCGGCCGGCCACCCCGAGGGCTACCTCGAAGCCTTTGCCAACATCTACCGCAATTTCGCCCTGACTTTGCAGGCCGATATGGCCGGCCACCCCCCTGCGCCCGAAGCCCTGGATTTTCCGGGTTTGAAAGAAGGCATTCGGGGCATGGCATTTATCGAAAACGTCATTGCTTCGGGCCAATCCGATACAAAATGGACAAATTTCATCGTCTGACCCCGCTCCTGCCCTGCCTATGAAAACCATCAAGGGACCTGCCATTTTCCTGGCCCAGTTTATCAGCGACGAGGCCCCGTTCAACAGCTTGGAAAGCATCTGCGCCTGGGCCAAAAACCTGGGCTTTAAAGGCGTGCAATTGCCGACGCTCGACGCTCGGTTTATCGACTTGCAAAAAGCCGCCGAAAGCCAGACCTACGCCGACGAGATTAAGGGCATTGTCAACGCGGCTGGGCTGGAAATCACGGAGCTCTCCACCCACCTGCAAGGCCAGCTGGTGGCCGTGAACCCGGCCTACGACCAGCTGTTCGACGGCTTCGCGCCCGAGGCGTACCGCAACAACCCCTTCGCCCGGCAGCAGTGGGCCGTGCAGCAGCTCAAGTACGCCGCCAAAGCCTCGCGCCGGCTGGGGCTCACGGCGCACGCCACCTTCAGCGGGGCCCTGCTTTGGCCGATGGTGTACCCCTGGCCCCAGCGCCCGGCCGGGCTGGTCGAGGACGGCTTTGCGGAGCTGGGCCGGCGTTGGCTGCCCATCCTGGACGAGTTTGATGCCTGCGGCGTGGATTTGTGCTACGAAATTCACGCCGGCGAAGACCTGCACGACGGCATCAGCTACGAGCGGTTTCTGACGGAGGTGAACGACCACCCCCGCGCCTGCCTGCTCTACGACCCCTCGCATTTTGTGCTGCAATGCCTTGATTACCTGGCGTACATCGACATCTACCACGAGCGGATTAAGATGTTCCACGTCAAGGATGCCGAGTTCAACCCCACGGGCCGGCAGGGCGTGTACGGCGGCTACCAGAGCTGGGTGGACCGGGCCGGCCGCTTCCGCTCGCTGGGCGACGGGCAGGTCGATTTCAAGCGTATTTTCAGCAAAATGGCGCAGTACGACTTCCCCGGCTGGGCCGTGCTGGAGTGGGAATGCGCCCTAAAAAACGGCGAAGACGGAGCCCGCGAAGGCGCTCAATTTATCAACGACCACATCATCCGTGTCACCGACAAGGCTTTCGATGACTTCGCCGCCACGGCTCCCAATCCGACCCTTAACCATACTTTGCTCGGTATCTAACTACTCCTTCCCATGAAAAAGACGACCCTGCTACTCAGCCTCGGCGTGCTGCTTGCCGCCTGCGATTCCGGTTACAAAAAAGACGGCCCCGACGTGGCCCGGAGCGAACAAGAAGCTTCTTCGACTGCGGTGAATGGCGACAGCGCCACTGGCACTGCCGTAGCCGCCGTGGCCCACCAAATGCAAGTGGACACCAGCGTAACCAAAATCGGCACCGACCACCCCGGCGGCCTCATGGCCAACGGGGCCAAGCTGATTGCGGCCGGCACCTGCACCGGTTGCCATAAGGAGAAAGAAAAACTGGTAGGCCCGGCCTACGTCGACGTGGCCAAGCGCTACCCGGCCACCGAAGCCAACATCGCCATGCTGGCCAACAAAGTCATCAAGGGCGGTAAAGGCAACTGGGGCGAGATACCGATGTCGGCGAACTCCGCCGTGAGCAATGCCGACGCGCGGGAAATGGTGCAGTATATTTTGAGTTTGAAGTAGGGCGCGGGGCCTGCCCCCGCCCATCGCTTCACCTCTAAACAACCCCTCGCTATGCCCCCCACCCGCCGCACCGTGATTAAGAATATTCTGGCTGGCTCGGCCGCTGTCGGCACTACGGGGGCCCTGAGCTCCTTTGCTGCGGCGGAAGCACAGATGGCGAACGTGAAGTTGAAGGGCAACATCAAGCATTCAGTGTGCCGCTGGTGCTACAACGACTTAACCCTCGACCAGCTGTGCGCGGCGGCCAAGAACATCGGCATCAAGGGCATTGATTTGGTGGGGCCGAAGGACTGGCCGACGCTGAAGAAATACGGCCTCGATTCGCCCATGTGCAACGGGGCTGAAATCAACCTCACCGACGGCTTCAACGACCCGCAGTTTCACGCTACGCTCCAGAAAAACTACACGGCGATGATTCCGCTGGTGGCCCAGGCCGGCTACAGAAACCTGATTTGCTTCAGCGGCAGCCGGCGCGGAATGAGCGACGAAACCGGCCTGACCAACGCCGTGCAGGGCCTCACGCCCCTGCTGGCCCTGGCCGCCAAGCACAGGGTGGTGCTGGTAATGGAGCTGCTCAACAGCAAAGTCGACCACAAAGACTACCAATGCGACCGCACCGCCTGGGGCGTGGCGCTGGCCAAACGCCTGGGCTCCGAGCACTTTAAGCTGCTCTACGACATTTACCACATGCAGATTGACGAGGGCGACGTCATCCGCACGCTCACCGACAACCACGCCTTCATTGCGCACTACCACACGGGCGGCGTGCCCGGCCGCAACGAAATCGACGAGACGCAGGAGTTGTATTACCCGGCCATCATGCGCGCCATCAAAGCCACGGGTTTCACCGGTTACGTGGCCCAGGAATTTATTCCCAAGCAGCCGGACAAAGTAGCCTCGCTGCGCAAAGCGGTGCAATTGTGCGACGTCTGACGAAGCATTGACAGGCCGCACTCACTTTCATCTTTCCCACCAAATTTCCATGAAAATCCAGCTCTTCGCCGTCGCCCTTTGCGCGGGCAGCCTGGGCGCGGCCCACGCCCAGCAAACCACCGCCAAACCGGAGGAAACCGAAGTGTACGAGCCCGTACCGGCCGTGGTGACACCCGCCAAAACCATCGGCGATGCTCCCTCCGATGCGCTGGTATTGTTCGACGGCAAGGGCCTTGAGCAATGGGTAGCGGCCGACAACCGCACTACCCCGGCCGCCTGGACCGTGGCCGGCGGCATCCTCACCGTGCGCAAAGACTTAGGCAACATCGAAACCAAGCGCAGCTTCGGCAACTACCAACTGCACTTGGAGTGGCGCATTCCGGCCAACATCAGCGGCACGGGGCAGGCGCGGGGCAACAGCGGCGTGTTCCTGGCCTCGACCGGAAAAGGCGACCTGGGCTACGAGCTGCAAATCGTGGACGCCTACCAGAACAAAACCTACGTGAACGGTATGGCCGGCAGCCTCTACAAGCAGACCATCCCGCTGGCCAACCCCGCCCGCAAGCCCGGCGAGTGGCAGACCTACGACGTGGTGTGGACGGCTCCGGTTTTCGGCACGGGCGGCGCGCTGGTTTCGCCGGCTTATGCCACCGTTTTTTTCAACGGCGTGCTGGTGCAAAACCACACGGCCCTGACCGGGCCCACGCAGTACATTGGCAAGGCCTCGTACCAGGCGGCCCACGGCCCGCTGCCCATCAAAATCCAGGCCCATGGCGACAAGAGTGAGCCACTGAGTTTCCGCAACATCTGGGTGCGGGAGCTACCGGCAACGGCAAAGTAAGGGTCATCGAGAAACCCCAGAACGTCATGCTGAGCTTGCCGAAGCATCTGTACCGCGTAAGTAGTCTGTTTACTAATGCGGTAGAGATGCTTCGGCTGCGCTCAGTATGACGTTCTGGTTTCTCCCCACCTACACCAGGTTTTTCCTGATATAGGCCATGCTCTTCGTCACGCTGTCGAAGGGCGAGCCGGGCGTCATGTCCTGCTCCACGAAGAAGTATTGCAGACCCGATTCGTTGGCGTGGGCGAAAATCTTTCTGAAGTCGATGCTGCCGTTGCCCACTTCGGTGAAGGCGCGCTGGGGCGTCCGGTCCATGTCCTTGACGTGCCAGAGCGGGAAACGACCGGGGTGCTGCTTGAATAATTCCAGCGGGTCGCGGCCGGCTTTGGTGGCCCAGTAGAGGTCCAGTTCCATCTTCACCAGCTTGGGGTCGGTGGCCAGGAGCAGGTCGTAGGGCAGCTTGCCATCCTGGGCCACAAATTCAAAGTCGTGGTTGTGGTAGCAGAGCTGGATGCCCGCTTTCTGGCAGCGCTCACCGGCTTTGTTGAGTTGGTCGGCGATGTACTTGTAGTGGTCGAGGGTGCCGCGCTCGGCCTCCGAGAGGTAGGCGCAAACCATGTATTTCACGTCGGCCGCCGCCGCGTCGTCCACGGCGCGGTCCCACTCGTGCAGCATGGTGCCCAGGGCGGGCGCGCCGTTCATCTGCTCCTCACCGAGGCGGTAGTGGCTGCTGGGCATTATCATGCCGTGCTGCTTGAGCAAAGCGGCGAAGGCCTGGGGCGTCATGCCGTAAAATTTCTGGCTGCCCGTGTAGGTCGCGCCTTCCACCGAGTTGTAGCCAATTTTGGCCAGCTGCGCCAGGGTACCGGCGGGGTCCTTCGCCATGGCATCGCGCACGGTGTAGAGCTGCAGGCCAATGTATTTTTTGTTGTAGCCCTGCGCGCGGGCCAGCAGGGCCGGCGAGACCAGCAAGCCCGCGGAAAGCAGGGCGGCCGAAGCGAGGAAATCTCTGCGGGTAGTCATCATAAAGCTACGTTTGGGTGGGAAATTTGGAAAGCGCACCGGAGGTGCCGAATGGAAAGATAAAGCAAGATAGCAGGGTAGCGCAGTTCGGGGTATTTTCGGCGCTAAAAACGCAAAAATCAACCATTTGCAAGGAACTTGCCAGATGCGGCGCAACCAGCGGCAATGAGTAGATTTGGTGCAGAAACCCACTCGCTTTTAGCCACAATGATGAGAAAAACCTTCCTGCTACTGGCCGTCGCCGTGCTGCTGAGTGCCGCTGCTTTCCGCCTTGCTCCGCCCAAAGGTTGGGAGCCGCTGCTCGACCCCGGCCTGAGCAAGTGGCAGACCTTCCAGAGCCACCGGCACGTGCCCGGCGACAAAGGCCTGCCGCCCACCGACGCCCAGGGCCAGCCGCTGCCGCCCATTGGCTACGGCAAGAACGAGGCAAATGTGTTTTCCGTCGCCACGCAGGGCGGCGAGCCGGTGCTGCGCATCAGCGGGGAGATTTACGGCTGCGTGTTCACGAAGCAGGACTACGCGAATTACGACCTCAAACTGAAAGTGAAATGGGGCCAGAAAAAGTGGCTGCCGCGCCTCGACGAACCCCGCGACAGCGGCATTCTTTACAACAGCCAAGGCGAGTGCGGCGTCGACTACTGGCACAGCTGGATGTTGAGCCAGGAATTTCAGGTTTCCGAATATCAGAAGGGCAACGCCATGGGCGACTACTGGTGCATCGCCAATTCCGCCGCCGACATCACCGCCCGCCGCACCCAGGACACCCTGCGCTTCGCCCCCACCGCGCCCTCGGTAAAGCTGGGCGACGGCAACGCCCATTTCTGCTACGCTGCCAGCGCCGAGCACCCAAAAGGCGAATGGACGGAGCTGGAATTAATCAATGTGAACGGCCAGAGCATTCACCTCGTGAATGGCCAGGTTGTGATGGCCGTGAACAACTCCAGCTACGTAAAAGATGGCCAGCGCCAACCCCTCACGCATGGCAAAATTCAGCTGCAAAGCGAGGCCGCCGAGGTGTTTTACAAGGGCATCCTGATAAAGCCGCTGGCGGCCATGCCGGCGCAGTACGCCAAGTATTTTGCGGGAAAATAGCCGGCCTAAAATGGGTCGTCGTTCACTTCGAGCCAGAAGTTATCCGGGTCCTGCAAGTACACTTGCTTAACGCCGTCGGGCCGCAGGGTAGTTAATTTCTCCTCGCCTTTCCACGTGCCGTAATGCACCTTGGCTTTGTCGAGGTGGGCCATGAAGGCGGGCAGGTTTTTAACGCTGAACGCCAGGTGCGAATTGATGTCGTGCGGCTCTACTTTGGCCGCGCCCTGGATGACGTGCAGCTGGCTGTGCGGCCCCGTGCGAAACCAGACGTGCCGGCCGTCCTTAAACGGCTCGGGGATTTCGGGCAGGTTCATCACGTCGCGGTAAAAAGCCTCGCTTTTTTTCAAATCAAAAACGTAGAGCGCCGTGTGATTCACGGCCATGGGCACCTCTTGGGCGGCGGCCGGGCACCCCGCCAGCAACAGCGCAAACCCCGCCAGGCCGCTCAGGAAAACCGATGACTGATGGGTGATAACGATGCGCATGAAGACGGACTTGTAAAGATGAGAGCAGGCCAGCAATTTACTGAAAATACGAGGCCATTGGGCTTTTGGTGGGACGCCCGATTTCCAGCTGGAGATTGAAAATTAAAAAGACCATCCCATTTTAATTTCCAAGGTTCACCTTTTAACTGTTTTGAAAACGCCTACTGCGCCAGCAGTAGTACCCAGTTTAGCAATAGCACACCCAGCAGACCTACCACCGAGACGATGGTTTCCATAGCCGACCACGAGCGCAGCGTGTCCTTCACCGAGAGGTTGAAAAACTCCTTGAACAGCCAGAAGCCGCTGTCGTTGAAATGCGAAAACAGCAGGCTGCCCGCGCCAATGGCCAGCACCATCAGGTTGGGGTTCACGGGCGAGTGGGCCATGGTGGGCAGCATGACGCCGGCCGCCGTGAGGCCCGCCACCGTGGCCGAGCCCAGGCACACCCGAATAAGGCCCGCAATGAGCCAGCCCAGCACCAGCGGCGGCAGCCCCGTGTCCTCCAGGCCCGCGGCAATGGCCACCCCCGCGCCACTGGCCACCAGCACTTCCTTCAGCGCGCCGGCCCCACCGATGATGAGCAGCAGCAGGGCCACGTCGCGGATGGCTGCGCCGTAGGTTTCCATCACGGCTGCCATGGAGCGGCCCTGGCTCCGGCCCAGGCTGAAGGTGGCCACCACCACGGCCAATAGCATCACCACGCCGGGGTCGACTAGGAAAGTGAGTGCTGGGGCCAATGGCCCGCCGGACGGGAGGACGGCCTGCAAGCCCAGCACAATGCCCAGCACCAGCACCGGCAGCAGCGACGACAGGAAGCTGTTCAGGCGGCCCGGTAGTGGGTTTTCGGCTACCGGCGCGGGGGCCAGCTCCGCCCGCGGCACCGTCACAATGCCGCGCAGCGTGCGCGCATACAGCGGGCCGGCCAGCACCACGGCCGGCACCGCCACCAGCAGGCCGTAGCCAAACGTGAGGCCGATGTTGGCGTGGAACAGCGCCACCAGCGCCGTGGGCGCGGGGTGCGGCGGCAGAAACCCGTGCAGCACCGACAGCGAAGCCAGCATGGGCAGGCCCACGTACACGGCCGGCAAGCGGTATTGGTACACCACCGAAAATATCAGCGGTATCACCAGCAGAAACCCCACGTTGTAGAAGAGCGGAATGCCGATGACAAAGCCGGTGACCATCATCGTCCACTGAATATTTTTCGCGCCAAATGCCCCCATCAGCACGGCGGCGATTTGCTGGGCGGCCCCGCTTTCGGCCACCAGCTTGCCCAGCATCGCGCCCAGCACCACCACCAGCGTCACCGAACCCAAGGTGTCTCCCAGGCCCTTCTGCACGGCGGCCAGTACCTGGGCGGGCGGCAACCCCAACGCCAGCCCCGCCGGAATGGTGACCAGCAGAAACGCCAGAAACGGATTCACTTTGCCCCAGCTGCTGAGAACGATGAGCGCCAGCACCGCCAGCCCGATGATGAGGAGGGTCATGCCGCAAGGTAGGGCGGCCATGCCTTTTGCGGCAACCAGCCAGCACCACTACTGGTGGCAGGCCCGGGCTTTTTAGCTCTCGCTTCCTCCGCGTTAGCCAAGGTTGAGGCCAGCAGTGCATTCCGCCTGATGCAACGAACCTTGCAGGACAAGAATGGTCCGTAGCTGCTGAAGGCCTGAAAACCAAAACAGCCACTCGAACGGGCGTCCAAGTGGCTGTTATTGAATGGTGGGAAGTAAAGGATTCGAACCTTCGACCTCTGGCGTGTGAAGCAAGCGCTCTAAACCAACTGAGCTAACCTCCCGGATACTTGTTTAAACCAATGTTTAAACAAAATTTAAAACAGCGCCCTAAGGTTACGACTAAGTGGCTGTTTATCAATGTGGGGGATGACGGGTTCGAACCGCCGACCCTCTGCTTGTAAGGCAGATGCTCTGAACCAGCTGAGCTAATCCCCCATGAGCTTTTCCCGTTTGGGACTGCAAAGATGGGGGGTCTTTTTGAAACCGCCAAACATATGCCGGCTTTATCGGCCAGATTTTTCCTGGAAACGGCGAGGCGCAAGTAGCAACCAATTCATTTTCAGGAACAGAAAACGCCATTAATTATCCCCCAAAATTTCTGTCAGCAAGTAATCCTTCTGCCGAACAACGTAATTTCTGCCGGTCCGTTAAGCATTTCGTTGATTTTCTCTCACCTCCATTCCCCTGTTTCGTCATGGATACGCAACTGCTCCAGAACTATTCCGAAGAAGAAAAAACCGCTTACCTAAGCGCCATTGCCAGCCTGGCCACGGCTGACCGGCAGGCCTCGGGGGCCGAAGGACAGTTTTTGCAGGCACTGGGCCAGCAAGCGGGTTTGTCTGATGATGGCATCCGGCAGGTGCTGGCCGCCGCCGAAGATGCCAACAACCAAAGTATCCAGCAACACCTCGATGTGCTGAAGGGCAGCGACCTGCGCTTCTCGCTCGTCACTGACCTCATCAGTTTCGCCCGGGCCGATGGGTCTTATGCCAACGACGAGGAAGCCATGATTGGCAAAATGTCGCAGTACCTCGGCATCAATCCGGAGCAAAAGCAAACCCTGGAAACGGTGGTCGACCAGGCCGCTACCGTGGCCCACGACCCGCAAGACCCCGGCAAGCAAGGCTTCTTGAGCAGCATCGGCGACAAGCTTTCTAATGTGGGCATTCCCAAAGGCGCGCTCATGGCCGGCTTACTGGGCGTGGTGGCTCCCATGGTTATCTCCAAGGTAATGGGCGGCGGCAGCGGCGGCAACCAGGGCTATGGCAACCAGAGCAGCGCGGGCGGCGGCTTGCTCAGCAGCGGCATGGGCGGCTTGCTCGGTGGTGCGGCGCAGAGCGGTATGGGCGGTTTGCTGGGCGGCTTGCTCGGCGGCGGCATGCTGGGCGGCCTGTTGGGCGGCGGCAATTCCGCGGCCACGGCCGACCTGCCCCAGCAGGGCTCCGCTATTGGCAGCGGCGGCCTGGGCTCGATGATGTCCATTCTGGGTGGCCTGGGCGGCCAGCCTAATTCGCAGCCGGCCAGCGCCGGCGGCGGCGGACTGGGTGGGTTGCTGAAGGGCGGCATGGGCGGCCTGCTCGGCGGCTTGCTGGGCCGGTAGGTTTGTCTGAACCGCGGAGTTATCGGATTCGTCGGATTTTGTGGGCGTGTCCCGAAACCAACTCCACGTTGTAATGGCAAGCAAAAAGGCCGCTCATTGAGCGGCCTTTTTGCTTGCCATTTAACATCTATAAATCGCCCACAAAATCCGGTTAATCCGACGAATCCGATAAATCCGCGGTTCAGACTTTTGGGGCAACAGCTACCGCGACGGGAGCGCCGGCGAAGGCCCCGCCGTGCTCCTCCACCACTTCCACAATGCAATAGTTGAGGGCTTCTTTCACGTCGATGTATTCGTCGTAGCTGGTGGTGTCCACAAAGTACTGCACGCTTACTTCCTTGCCAGCGGGCGTGAGGGCGTTGAACTTCATTTGCACGTCCTGGGTCACTTGCGGGTGGGCCTGCATGGCGGCCACGGCCCCGGCAATGATGGCGTGCAGCTGGGCGCTGGTCGTTCGCTGGTCGAAGGTGAGGGTGAAGCCCACGCGGCGCGAGGTGCGCAGCGAAAGGTTGTCGAGCGGCTTGTCAATCATGCTTTTGTTGGGCACGGTGAGGTAGCTTTTCTCGGCGGTGCGCAGGCGGGTGCTGCGGAAACCAATTTTTTCGACCGTGCCGCTCACGTCGCCGGCCGTCACGAGGTCGCCCACGCCAAAGGGCTGGTCGAGGAAGATGGTGAACGAGGCAATCAGGTTTTCCAGGCTTTCCTTGGCGGCGAAAGCCACGGCCAACCCGCCAATGCCCAGGCCGCCGATGAGGGCCGTCACATTCACCCCAAACACCTGCCCCAGGGCCACCAGCGCGGCAATGATGATAAAGAACACCTTCAGCAGGTCTTTGGCAAAGGGTAGGAATTGGTTATCCAGCCGGGTGGGGCTGGCGTTGGCGCGCAGGGCGGCGCGGCGGGCCAGCACCAGCAGCGCAAAATCGACGAGGCGCAGGGCCACCCGCGCCGCCGCCACAATAAAGGCAAGCGTGAGCACGCGCAGCAGCAGCACTTCGTGCCAGGGCAGCACCGCGGGCCCGGCCGTAGGGTTGTGCGGGTACGTGAGGGTGGCCCCGGCCAGCTGCAACGTCACGACCAGCAGCAGCGTCGACAGCGGTTCGATGAGAATATCGTGCAGCTCTTCCTCGCTCACGCCAGCCGTGTAGCGCTTGGTGAAGGCGAAGAGCAGCTTGCTGAGCAGCCGCGAAAAAAGCTGCCGGAAAACACTGCCAATCAGCAAAATAAGCGCGGCAATCAGGTACTGGCCTACGGTATTATCCAGAAATTCGTAGCTCAAAAAAGCAGGAAGTGTCATGCGGTAGCGCCCGCGTTCGACGGGCGGGTAATTGAACAAAAGCAGTGAAACGGCGCGGCAGGCGGGGTGCCCAAAACCCGGCGCTTACTTGGACCGAATGGCAATGACCGGGTCCAGGTTGGCGGCAATCACGGCCGGCACAATGCCGGCAATCACCCCGATGCCCACGGAAATTAGCACGCCCAGGGTAATACGGGCCGCCGACATGGTGAGCGGCAGGGAATCCTGCGGCACTAGCGTCACGAGCCACACCAGCAGAATGCCGGCCCCGCCCCCAATGAGGCACAGAAAAATGGCTTCGAACAAAAACTGGAACAGAATAAAGAAATTCTTCGCGCCCAACGACTTCTGAATCCCGATAATATTGGTGCGCTCACGCACCGACACGAACATAATGTTGGCGATGCCAAAGCCGCCCACCAGCATGGCAAAAGACCCAATCACGGCCCCCACCAGCCCAATCACACTGAAGAGCTTGCCCACCGCCGAGGCCACCATTTCGGGCCGGTTCAGGGCAAAATTGTCTTCCTCGCGCGGCTTGAGGCCCCGAATGTTGCGCATCACGCCGCGCATTTCGTACTCCAAATCCAGCAGGCCGGGGTCTTCGTTGCGCCCTTTCACGGCAATGGTGGCGCTGGGGCCGCCGTTAAAACCATTCACGCTCAGCGTGAACATCTTGGTGAACATGTTGAACGGAATGATGCAGTTGGCGTCGTTGCTGGAAATGGTGATGAGCTTTTTGCCTTCCTTTTCCATCACGCCAATCACCGTCAGGGTCTGGCCGCGGGCCTTGAACTGCTTGCCCAACGCGTTGCCGTTGGGGAACAGGTTTTCGGCGATGGTGGCCCCAATGATGGCCACCGGCCGGGCAGCATCCATTTCCTGCACGGTGAAGTAGCGGCCGTCTTTGATGGGCACATTGCTCACCACGCGAAAATCGTAGCTCACGCCTTGCAGCACGCAGTCGGCTACCGAGTTGGACCCGGCCTTGAACGTATTGCCACTGTTGCTGGCAAATACGGCAATGCCCTTGTTGTTGGGCCCAAGCTGCCGGCGTAGCTGCTGGAACTCGCGCGGCGTGGGCACGGGGCGGTTGAAGTACTTCCACCACGGGTAGTCCGGGCCGAACTCCAGCGGCCATTTTTGCACCGAAATAATTTTATCGCCCACAAAGTCGAGGCTACTGCGGATGTTGGCCTCCAGCGAATCGACGACGGTGAACACGGCGATGATGGCGAATATGCCCACCGTGACGCCGAGCAACGACAAAACGGTGCGCAACAGGTTGGATTTGAGGGCGTCCCAGGCAAAGCGAAAGCTTTCGAAAGTAAGGCGAATGGCTAGCATAGAGTGAGGGCGTGCGCGGCGTGGTTCGGTATCCGGGGTCAAAAGACGGAATTCGGCGGGGAAGTTGCGGCGGCACATGGGTCAGGTACCGCCGAAACGTCGTGCGCTGCATGATGTTGCAGCATTCCCTCAGCCGCAGGACAGGGCTTCCGCGTCAAATACTTAACATTAGTTCCCGCACTGGGCGCAGTGGCAAATCGGCCCCGCTTCGTTTAGCGCGGAAGCCCTAACAGCAAAAAATGAATACCAAATAAAAAGCCGTACTTTTGCATCCCCAAAATTCCGTATCTTCCCCAAAATACTGCCCTATGGCGATGAAATTGCACGAGTTCAAATTTGAACTCCCCGAGGAGCTGGTGGCGTTGCATCCGGCCCGCAACCGCGACGAAAGCCGCCTGATGGTGGTACACCGCGCCACCGGCCTGATTGAGCACCGCACCTTCAAGGATATCCTCGATTATTTTTCGGAGGGCGACGTGATGGTGCTCAATGACACCAAGGTTTTTCCGGCCCGCCTCTATGGCAACAAGGAAAAAACCGGTGCCAAAATTGAGGTCTTTTTGTTGCGCGAGCTGAACAAAGAGCTACGCCTGTGGGACGTGCTGGTGGACCCCGCCCGCAAAATCCGGGTGGGCAACAAGCTGTACTTCGGCGAGTCCGACATGGTGGCGGAAGTTATCGACAACACCACGTCACGCGGCCGGACCATCAAGTTCCTGTTCGATGGCACCGATGAGGAGTTTCGCAAGGCGCTCTATGAGTTGGGCGAAACCCCCATTCCAAAGGAGGTCATCAACCGCGAAACCGAGCCGGCGGATAAGGAGCGCTACCAGACGATTTATGCCGAGAACATTGGGGCCGTAGCGGCCCCTTCGGCGGGCCTGCACTTCACCCGCGAGGTGATGAAGCGCATGGAAATCAAAGGCGTAGAGCCGGCGTATGTGACGCTGCACGTGGGCCTAGGCACTTTCCGCACCGTGGATGTGGAGGATTTGACCAAGCACAAGATGGACTCGGAAAACTTTATCGTGACGGCTCCGGCCTGCGAAATTGTGAACAAAGCCCTCGACCAGAAGAAGAAAGTGTGCGCCGTGGGCACCACCACCATCCGCGCCATGGAGGCGTCGGTGTCGGCCAATGCCCGCATGAAGCCCACCCAGGGCTGGATTGACCGCTTCATCTTCCCGCCCCACGATTTCAAAATTGCCAACTGCCTGCTCACCAACCTGCACATGCCGGAAAGCACGCTCATCATGCTGGCGGCCGCTTTCGCCGGCTACCCGCTGCTGATGGAGGCCTACAAGCAAGCCATCGCCGACAAGTACCGCTTCTTCAGCTACGGCGACGCCATGCTCATTCTGTAGTCACAAAACGAAGAAAAGGCCGTCATGCTGAGCGGAGCCGAAGCATCTCTACCGCTGAAGTAATCATTTATTATTGCGTTAGAGATGCTTCGGCTGCGCTCAGCATGACCGTGCTTTTTACCTGCTACTAGATTTTAAGCGCCGAATGTTCTTCCCAGAACTTCGGCGCTCTTTTTTTGCCTGAACTTTGCGGCGATGAACACCTTTTCCAACCCAGACCCCAAGTCCCGAAGTCCCCAAGTCCCCAGGTTCGCTATTCTGGTGGCGGGCGGCAGCGGCACCCGCATGGGCGCCGACCGGCCCAAGCAGTTTCTACTGCTGCGCGGCGAGCCGGTGCTGCTGCACACGCTGCGCCGCTTTGCCGAGCCGGCGCTGGGCGTGGCCGAAATTGTGGTGGTGCTGCCCGCCGACCAGCTCGATACCTGGCAGGCACTATGCGCGCAGTTTAGCGTCGATATTCCGCACCGGCTGGTGCCGGGCGGGGCCACGCGCTGGGCGTCGGTGAAAGCCGGTTTGGCGGCGTTGAAGGAACAACCAGAAGGCTTGGTGGCGGTACACGACGGGGTGCGGCCGCTGGTGTCGCGCCTGGTGGTGGAGCGTACCTACGCGGCGGCGGCCACGCACGCGGCGGCGGCGGCGGCAGTGATGCCCAAGGATTCGGTGCGGCTGGTGTCGCAGCACGGCTCGGCGGCTCAGAACCGCAGCCGCCTGCGCCTGATGCAGACGCCCCAAACGTTTGAGATTGACTTGCTGCGCCGGGCCTACGCCATGCCCGAGCTGGCTTCGTTCACCGACGATGCCACGGTGGTGGACGACCTGTGCCGCGTGCAGCTGGTGGAAGGCGACTACCGCAACCTGAAAATCACGACGCCGGAGGATTTGCTGGTGGCCGAGGCGCTGCTAAGAGGTGGGTTGGCGGATTAGCGGGTGGGTGGACACACTCTAGTAGAAGTGGCGGTGCCGAGGCACCGTTATTTGCACCTTGGCAACCCACCAACCCACCAACCCACCATATGGAATACACCAGCCTGCTTTACGATGTGCGCCCCGACGGCGTGGCCACCATCACCCTGAACCGCCCGGACGTGTTCAATGCCTTCAACGACCCGCTGAGCTACGAGCTGCAGGATGCCCTGAAGCAGGTAGCGCGCGACGCGGCCGTGCGGGCGGTGGTGCTCACGGGCGCGGGCCGGGCCTTCTGCTCGGGCCAGGACCTGAAGGCGGCACAGGGCGCGGAAAAACGCTCGTTCTACGATTCGCTGCACAAGCGCTACAACCCCATCATCCGGGCCATGCGCGGGCTGCCCAAGCCCATTATTGGCCGCATCAATGGCGTGGCGGCGGGCGCGGGCTGCTCGTTGGCGCTGGCCTGCGATGCGCTGGTGGCCAGCACCGACGCTTCGCTGATTGAGGTGTTTATCAATATCGGGCTGGTGCCAGACTCGGGCTCGTCGTGGTTTTTACCGCGGCTGGTGGGCACCCTCAAAGCGTTTGAGCTGTGCAGCCTGGGCACCAAAGTACCGGCCGAAGAGGCCCTGCGGCTGGGCTTGGTGAACCAGGTGGTGGCACCGGAGCAACTGGATGAGGCGACGTATGCCCTGGCCGCCCGCTACGCCGCCGCCCCCACCAAATCCATCGGCCTGCTCAAGCAGATGCTCAACAAGGCCGGCGCGGCTACCCTGGATGATATGCTGGACTACGAAGCCCACTGCCAGCAAATTGCCGGTGAATCAGACGACTATTTTGAGGGCGTGAGGGCTTTCAGCGAGAAGCGGAAGCCGGCTTTCAAGGGCCAATAATCCGGTTTCACTCTTTACTGTCGAATCCCACCCGGCAGCCGTTTAGGCTGACATCAACAAAAGAGCCGCCCTTGCTGGGGCGGCTCTTTTGCTTTCGCCGAAAAAAAGATGCGCTAAAATTAACGTAGCTGAATGGTACGGGTGCGGCCGTTCACGGTGACGGTGGCCACGTTGTCGCAGGTGCCGGAGCCGTAGTCCAGCGTCATCACACGGTTGTTGAAGTTGGTGATGCCCATGGTGCCCTGCACGAAGTATTTGGGGCAGTCGGCGCGCTTGATGAGCGGGCTCTGGATGGTGGAGGTGTAGCTGATACCCTTACGGTTGGTGCCGCTGGAAGCGCCGGTCACGCTATACACGTCATCCGAAACCTGCGGGGTACCAAAGCCGGCGGTGCGGGTGAAGGTCCAGTTGGCCGTCCAGGAATGGGTGCCGCCGTTGTTGGCGCGAATGATGCTGGCGTTGGTAACGTCAACAGTGAAGGAACCCAGGCCGGTATCAGTGAACGTGCGGGTGGCGGTGTGCTGGTTGTCGTTCACGAAGTAGTTTTCGCGGGTAACCACGGCCCCGGCCGTGCGGCGATTCACGTCGCTGGTGAAGCGCACCAGGATTTTGCCGCGGCGGTAGCGGCCATCGGCGCACAGGCAGTTGGTGGGGCCGAAGTCGATGGTGAGGGTTTTGGTGGCGAAGTCGTAGCTGCGGGTGGCGCAGTTACCAAAGCGGGCGTGGAATTCGGCATCGGTGATGATGTTGGCCGAACCCTGCGCCTGGGCATCGATGGGGCCAGCCATCTGCATCGCTTCCGAGCTCATGGCCGTTTCGGAGTTGTCGTCGGTGCGGTCTTCGGCCGTGGTGATGTCGTCGGTGGGCGCAGCGTCGTTGTTGCGGTTGCAGCTGGTGGTGAGCAGGGCGGCGCTGGCGAGGCAAGCCAGGGCGAGGGAACGGAGGGTGGCGGTACGCATAACGAAGGTGAAAAACGAGTTGGAAATAAAGTGAGAAATGGAACGAAATACTGCGTTTGTGGCCGGTTGGAAGCGGAAGGTAGCGTCGGGTTTAAGCCAGCAAAAAAAATAGTGCGCCGGTTTCGGCCAAACCCCGGTTTCGGCCGGCCGTATAGTGTACACGCGCGGCCAAAGGAGTTGCGCGTCAGCTCACTACTATGCCCATTTCCCTGAAGTCCACGCTCCGGCTCCGCCGGCTATTCTGGCAGCTGGCAGTAGCCCTGCCCCTGCTCACCAGCTGCTCCGGCAACGGCGGCAACGCCGATGCGGTGGACAACGCCACGGCCCAGAACGAGAAGAAAATCGACACGGCCGACATTACCAAAAAGCAGGAGGCCGATGCTGAATTCCTCGTCAAAAGCACCAGCAATGCCTTGCTCGCAGTCGAATTGGGCAAGCTGGCGCAGGCCCGCGCCACCGCGCCGGCCGTGCGCAGCTACGGGGCCCGCTTGGTGCCGCAGCGGCTAGAGCTGCTGGCCACGTTGCGCGCCTTGGCCACCGCCAAAGGCCTGACCGTGCCCGCTGCCCTCGGCGGCGACGAGCAGGAAGCTTACCACGAGGCCAGCACCCAAGCCGGCACCCAGCTCGACAAGCACCTGATGGCCCTGCTGGTAAAAACCCAGAAACAGGACGAAGACAATTTTGATGACATGAGCGACGATGCCTACGACGGCGACATTCGAGGATTTGCGGCCAAGTTCCACGGCCCCGTGGAAGGGCAGCTTGATGCCGCCAAAGAAGCAGCCGACGTGGCTGATAAGCTGCCGTAATCAAACCAATGCGGTTTAAGCCGCCGAAACAGGTAAAAAAGCCGCTTCTGGAGCAGCTTTTTTACCTGTTTCGGCCTGAGCGCGTACAGAACAAGTGTATGATTTTCCGACGGGCCCAAGTAGCCCGACTTCTCACGCCCAATAGTTCCTCCATGAAAAAGCAATTCAGAACCCTCCTTCTTTCCTTTACCGTTGCTGGCTTATCGGCCTGCTCCGGCACGCAGGATGCCGTGGAGCAAGCCAATAAAACCAACGAGCGCCGCAATGAATCCGTGGCCAGCGCTATCGAAACGCCCACCCAGGTGAAAAACCGACTCGACTACGATGCCGATTTCGCGGTAGCTGCTTCCAGCAGCAACCAGCTCGAAGTAGCCATCAGCAAGCTGGCCCAGCAGAAAGCCATTGCGCTGGAAGTGAAAGAATGGGCTAAGACCATCGAGACTGAGCACACCAAAATGGACCAGGAGTTGGAAGCCATCACTGGCCGCGCCAACATCACCCTCCCCAAAATGATGAGCGAGGACGACCGCGACCACTACAACGACGTGGACGACCGCAAATACTTCGGCTTCGATAAGAAGTACCTCCGGGCCCTGAAAGACGCCCACGAGCGCGACGTGCAGCGTTTCGCCGCCGCGGCCGACAAGCTCAGCAACGCCGAGCTCCGGGCTTTCGCCGCCCAGTCGCTGCCCAACCTGCGCGCCCACCTGCAAAAGACCGAAGAGCTATACAAGCGCGCCGACGAGCGGAAGTAAGTCCCTTTCTGGCCCTAAAAAGCCAGAAAGCGGCGGTGCCATCGTAAACCGATAGTGCCGCCGCTTTCTGGCTTTTCAAGTTTGCCGTGCTTTTAGGCGGCAGCGTATTTACTGGTTTTCAATTCCTCGGCTAGGAAGCGGGCGGTGTGGCCCTTGCCGGACTTGGCCACCTGCTCGGGCGTGCCCTGGGCGACAATCATGCCGCCGGCCGCGCCGCCCTCGGGGCCGATGTCGATGACGTGGTCGGCCACTTTAATCAGGTCGAGGTTGTGCTCGATGATGAGGACGGTGTTGCCCTTGTCGGCCAGCTTCTGGAGCACGTCGGCGAGGTGGTTGATATCCTCGAAGTGCAGGCCGGTGGTGGGCTCGTCAAGGATGTAGAAGGTCTTGCCGGTGTCCTTTTTGCTGAGCTCGGTGGCCAGCTTCACGCGCTGGGCCTCGCCGCCCGAGAGCGTGGTGGCCTGCTGGCCCAGCGTGAGGTAGCCCAGACCCACCTCGTTGAGGGTCTTGATTTTACGCAGAATGCGGGGCTGGTATTCGAAGAACTCCACGGCCTTCTCCACGGTCATGTCAAGAATGTCGGTGATGGACTTGCCTTTGAAGCGGACTTCCAGGGTTTCGCGGTTGTAGCGGCGGCCTTTGCAGGTTTCGCAGGGCACGTGTACGTCAGGCAGGAAGTTCATTTCGATGGTGCGGATGCCGGCACCCTCGCAGGTTTCGCAGCGCCCGCCCTTCACGTTGAAGGAGAACCGGCCGGGGCCGTAGCCACGAATTTTCGCCTCCGCCATCTCGCCAAACAGCTGCCTGATTTCGGTAAACACCCCCGTGTAAGTAGCTGGATTAGAGCGCGGCGTGCGGCCGATGGGCGACTGGTCGACTTCAATCACCTTATCCACCAAATCCAGCCCGTCAATGCTGCCATACGCCAGCGGCTCACGCTTGGCGTTGAAGAAATATTGGTTGAGAATCGGGTACAGCGTGTCGTGGATAAGCGTGGACTTGCCCGAACCCGACACGCCCGTCACGGCCACCAGCTTGCCCAGTGGCACTTTCAGGGTCACGTTTTTGAGGTTGTTGCCCTTCGCGCCTTTGAGCACCAGCTCGGTGCCTTCGCCCTTGCGCTTTTTGCGCTGCATCTCGATGTGCTTCTGCCCGCTGAGATACTGCGAGGTGAGCGAACCGGAGTTGAAAATCTCCTGCGGCGTGCCCGAGGCCACAATGTGCCCGCCGTGGATGCCCGCGCCGGGACCAATGTCCAGCACGTGGTCGGCGTGCAGAATCATGTCCTTGTCGTGCTCCACCACAATGACGGAGTTGCCGATGTCGCGCAGGTGCTG
>JBBQSQ010000041.1:0-26955 GCA_038213745.1 Cytophagales bacterium | reverse complement strand
CGTCATGTCGAGCGCAGCCGAGACATCGCGCGTGCCACGGTAATCCATTCGATTGGTTTACCATGGCACGCGCGATGTCTCGGCTGCGCTCGACATGACGTTCTAAGAAATGTCGGCCAACGAATTCAGTTACTCAGCCCTTCTTATAAAACGGCTCCACCTGCTTGAAATACGGGTTTACGCCTTCCTCCGACTCCACATCCAGCAGCATCAAATCCACGAACTGGAAGGCGTTGGTCTGGCCTTCGAGCACGGGGCCGAGCTCCTGCATGAAGCTGGGGTCGGGGTTGGTGCTGATGAAGGCCAGCAACAGGCGCGGCACGTCGGGGTTGTTGGCCAACTGCATCTGGGCCAGGTAGGCGGCTTCGATGTGGGGCTGGGTAGCGGCCCAGGCGGTAATGGCGTCGGCCACGGCCTGCGGGTACTCGGCGGGCTGGCTGAGCAGCACCTGGGCGTCGCCGCCAGCGGGCGAGAGCGGGCCGGTGAGCTGGCCATTGAGCAGGGCGGCCAGCTCGTCCTTGGGCAGGAGCTTGCCGGCGGGCGAGAAGGGGTTCAGCACGCAATCCTGGCCCTGAATCATGCTGAAGAAGGCGTGGCCGGGAATGCGCACGTAGCTAACAGGGCCGTTTTCCACGTCGCCATCGGTGAGGCGGGGGGGCGAAGAAAAGATGGGCAGCTTGCCGTCGGCCAGCACCTGGAGCTGGATTTCCTGGCCTTCGGTGAGGACGACTTCGCCCTCGGCAATGGTTTCCGAGGGGGCCAGAATCATCAGAATTTCTTCCTGCAACAGCGCTTGGTAGAAGGCCGGGCGGGCGTTCTCATCCGTGGCCGCCAGCAGCAGAAGCTGTTCCAGCACGTTCTCGGGCTCGAAGGGGAACGGCTCGGGCTCAGGCATCTGGAAGGTGGGCACCGGGGCCACCGGCTCGGGCGGCGCGGTGTACTTGGAGCCCTGGTAGCGAGGGCCACCAGCCGGCTTGTCGGCGGCGGCGGGGGGCGTGGGGGAAGCGGAAGGCGTGGCCGGCTTTTCGTCGGCGGGTTTATTTTTCAGGAAGTCAAACAGGCCCATAGGGAATACGAATGCGGGTGGGGTTAGACCTGCAATCTACGGCAAAAAACGGGTTTGGGGCGGGCAAAACGCCTGCCGCGGGGCGCTTTCCGGCGGTTGTGGGGCGCGCCAAACCAGCCTCAGGGCAGGCGGCAGCCATCGAGTTGGGTCTGCACATCGCGGATGGTGCGCGGCGCGGCCTCGTTGCCCCAGTGGCTTTCCACGTAGTTCAGCAGGTTGGTGAGCTGGGCCACGCTCATGGTTTTGTTGCCGGGCATGATGTTGTGGTAGCCTACGCCATTCACCACGATGACTTCGTTTTGGCCGTTGCGCAGCAGGCAGGCCAACTCGGCGCGGTGGTCGACCAGGTAATCGGAGCCGGCCAGGGGCGGAATGAGCCGCGCCAGGCCCTGGCCCTGGTCGCCGTGGCAGCTGGCGCAGTGCAGAGCATACAGCTTTTCGCCCTGGTGGCGGTTGTTGCTGAAGCAGCCGGGGAGCAGCAGGAGTAGAAGCAGAAACCCGATTAGGAAGCGAGCGGAAAACATTGAGAACGGTCATGCAGCGCGCAGCGAAGCATCTCGCATGCTACCACTAATTCACTTAATTAAGTAGTCACCATTGCGCGCGAGATGCTTCGCTGCGCGCTGCATGACGGTTAGAAAGATTGCTTACTTTCCCGCCACACCCTTCTTACGGCCGTCAATTTCGGCCAGCAAAACGGGTATCTCGGTAAACAGACGGGTCACTTCCTTGGGATTGAGGCTGTCGTAGAGGCCGCGAATGTGGCCCTGGTCGTCTACGAGGGCAAAGGTGCCGTTGTGCGCAAAGCCGCCGGGGGCTTGCTTATCGGGCAGAGCCGCGGTGAAATACGCCTGGGCTAGCTGGAAAACGGTGTCTTTGGCGGTGGGCTCGCCGTGCGCGCCGGTAGTGGCAAAGTGCCAGCGCGCCGCATCCTGCACGCCCAGGCGCTGGGCGTAGTCCTTCAGCACCGAAATGCTGTCGTGGGCCGGGTCGATGGTGTGCGAGAGGAAGGTGATGCGCGGGTCGGTGGCGTACTTGGTGTATACTTTCAGCAGTTCGCCCTGCATTTTGGGGCAGATGCCGGGGCAGGTAGCAAAGAAGAAGTCGGCCACGTAGGCCTGGCCCGCAAAGGTCTGGTTGGTAATGGTTTGGCCGGCCTGGTCCACGAGGCGGAACCGGGGCACGGTGGCAAATATGGTGTCGGCGGCACCGCCATCGGCGCGGGGCCGCACGTCGCGCTCGCCCATGATGGGCAGGCGGGCGGCTTCCTTGGGGGCCTCGGTGCAGGCGGTGGTGAGCAAGGCGGCGGCCAGGGCAGGCAGCAGCAGGCGGTTGAAGAGGGCCATTAGCGGGAAGTTGAGGGGGGCACGTCGCCGGCGGCGGGGTGTTGGGTGGTGAAGTTAATGGCCGAATCCAGGGTGGCGCGGTACTGCCGGCGCACGCCGGCCAGCACCTGCTGCTGCTGCTGAAAATAGGCCAGGCGGCTGGCGGGCGCGGCTGTGGTGTCGGGGGCCTTGTAGTGGTGCATCCAGTCCATCATGGCGGCATCGGCGGCCAGCAGGCCGTGGATGTAGGGCGCGGCGGCCTGGGAATGGTAGCCCGACAGCTTGCTCTTGAACTCGTAGAGCTGGCTGGTCTGGGCCATCAGGGAGTCGTGGCGGTCCAAGAGGGCCATTTCGGCGGCCGTGGCCGGCGAAGCCGGGCCATTCTCCGCAATGGGCTTGTTGGGCGAAGAGCAGGCGGCAAGGCAGGTAGCCAGGGCTATTGCGGCCCCGCACAGGGCATTTTGGGAGGAAAATTTCACGGTGTAAAGGTACGCCCGGCGGGGAGCCCGCGGGGCTTGGGGGTGGAAAAGCGGCGAAATCAAGTGCCGCGTTGGCCGGTTTGCCAGCTTGGTGCGTACAGCCTAACTAGGCCGCGCACTTTCCATTCATACTACAACCGTTTCAGCCATTCACTAGTTATGAAAACCCGTCAACTGGGCCGCTCCGGCCTCATGGTATCGGCCCTGGGCCTGGGCTGCATGGGAATGTCCGACTTCTATGGGCCCCTGGATGATGCCGAGAGCACCCGCACCCTGCACCGCGCCCTGGAACTGGGCGTGAACTTCTTCGACACCGCCGACATGTACGGCCCTTATAAAAACGAAGAGCTCATCAGTAAAGCGTTCAAAGGCAAGCGCGACGAGATTGTGCTGGCCACCAAGTTCGGCATCCTGCGCTACCCCAACGAACCCGCAAGGCGCGGCATCAGCGGCCGGCCCGAGTACGTGCAGGCGGCCTGCGAAGCCAGCCTCAAACGCCTCGGTACCGACTACATCGACCTCTACTACCAGCACCGCGTGGACCCCAACACGCCCATCGAAGAAACGGTGGGGGCCATGAGCCGCCTCGTGGAGCAAGGCAAAGTGCGCTTTCTGGGCCTGAGCGAGGCCGCGGCGGCTTCCGTGCGCCGGGCCGTGGCCGTGCACCCCATCGCCGCCCTGCAAACCGAATACTCCCTCTGGAGCCGCGAGCCGGAAGACGAGATTATGCCCGCCATGCGCGAGCTGGGGGTGGGCTTTGTGCCGTATTCGCCGCTGGGCCGGGGCTTCCTCACGGGCCAAATCCAGAAAATGGAGGATTTGGCGGCCGATGACTACCGCCACAACGCGCCCCGCTTCCAAGGCGAGAACTTTCAAAAAAACCTCGACCTCGTGGCCCGCATCAACGACTTGGCGCAGCAAAAGCACTGCACCGCCAGCCAGTTGGCGCTGGCCTGGGTGCTGGCGCAGGGCGACGACGTGGTGCCCATTCCCGGCACGAAGCGCGTGAAATACCTGGAAGAAAACCTGGGCGCGCTCGAAGTCAGCCTTTCGGCCGCCGAGCTGGCGCAGCTCGACGAGATTTCGCCCCAGGGCGTAGCCGCCGGCCTCCGCTACCAAGCTTCCATGATGGGCAGTGTAAACGGATAATTTTTTTAATGATTAATGGTTAGTGGTTAGTGTGGAATGGGTCAAATAACCATTAATCACTAACCATTAAAGAATCATCGATTCAGCAGCCGCACCAGCTTGGCGTACAGTTCGGGCTCTTCGAAGGGCTTGGCCAGGCAGTCGTCCATGCCGGCGGCCAGGTAGCGCTCATGGTCGGTTTGGAAAGCATTGGCCGTGAGGGCCAGTACGGGGATGTGGGCCCGGCTGGCGTCGGGGTGCTGGCGTAGCAGGGCGGTGGCTTCGAGGCCGCTCATGCCGGGCATTTGGATGTCCATTAGCACAATATCAAACGGCTGCTCTTCAAATAACTGCAAGGCTTCGGCTCCGCCTTCGGCTTCGGTCACCACCACGTCCCAGGCCTGCATGGTCCAAGAGGCCACCATGCGGTTGATGTCGTTGTCTTCCACCAGCAGCACGCGCACGCCGCGCAGAGCCCCGGTGTCCAGGTCGGCGGGGGTGCCGGGTAGGGCCTCGGCCACGGCTTTGGGCAGGGTGAGCGTGAAGGCGAACGTGCTGCCCTGGTCGGGAATACTGGCCACGGTGAGCTGGCCGCCCATCTGTTCCACCAGGGCCCGGCTGATGCTCAGGCCCAGGCCCGTGCCCCCAAAATGCCGCGCCGTATCGGCATAGGCTTGGGTGAAACTCTCGAAAATGCGCGCCAGCACCTCGGGGGTCATGCCAATGCCGGTGTCCGCGACTTCGAAGCGGATGGTGAGGGTGGTGGCCGTTTCGGCCACCATCTGGCTGGTCAGGTGCACCTTGCCGCCGGCGGGGGTGAACTTGATGGCGTTGCTCAGCAGGTTCAGAATAATCTGATTGAGGCGATGGGCATCGGCCTGCACCACGGGGTGCGGGCACGACTCGCGCAGGGGCGTGCCGGCGAAGGCAATGCCTTTTTCCTGCGCTTGCAGCGCCAGCGGGTGCACCACCTGCGAAATAGAGTCGCAGAGATTGAACGATTCAATGTTCATCTCCAGCTTGCCCGAGGCAATTTTGGCCATGTCCAGCACGTCGTTGAGCACGGCCAGCAAGTGCTGCCCCGAACTACGGATGATGCCCAGGTACTCCTGCTGCTCGGCGGTGAGGGGCGTTTTGGCCAGCAGGTTGGCCACGCCCAGCACCCCGTTCATGGGCGTGCGGATTTCGTGGCTCATGTTGGCCAGGAAATTTTCGCGGGCCCGCACGGCGGCTTCGGCGGCCAGCTTGGCGCGCTTCATCTCCTTGCTCGCCAGCACGCGGTGCGTAATGTCGTGGGCGTGGGAAATGATGTAAGGCGCGTGGCCCGCCTCGCGCACCACAAAGTTGTGGTAAAGCAGGTAGTGCAGCTCGTCGCTGTCGCGGGGCCGCACGCGCAGCACGCCTTCGTCCTCGCCCGTGGCCGCAATGCGCACCAGGTACGCCGCGAAAGCGTCCCGGTCTTCGGCCAGCATGTGCGTGGTGACGGGCATGCCGGGCATGGCGGCCGCGTCTTCGCGCAGCAGTTTGGCCAGCGCGGGGTTCATGGTCAGGATATTGCCCGCCATGTCGCAGGTGCCAATGAGGGCCTGGCTGTAGGTCATCAGGTCGCGGTACTGCTTTTCGCCGCGTTCCAGCGTTTGCTGCGTTTTTTTCAAGGCCGTGATGTCGGTGCTCACGCCCAGCACGTGCACCGTGCCACTGGGGCGGCGCAGCGGGCGCTTCACCGTGTAGAACCAGCGCACCGAGCCATCGGCCAGCGTAAGCCAATCCTCGCTGGCTACTTCCTCACTGGTGGCCAGCACGCGGGCATCGTTGGCCGCGTAGCGGGCCAGCTCCCGGGCGGCCAAGCTGTCTGGGGCGGGCGGCACACCCGGAACAAACGGCGAAGCCTGGGTCAGGCTGGCCATGGCCTGGTTCCGAAACACGATTTTCTGCTCCGGGTCGCGCACGTACACCATGGTGGGAATGGTGTCGAGCACTTGCTGCATGAAGTCCTGGTGCTCGTGCAGTTCGCGCCGGATGGCCTCCCGCTCGGTGATATCCGCAAAATACAGGCTGACGTAGCCTTCTGTGGGCAGCGGCACCACCGAAATACAAAAAACCTGCTTTCCTATTTCCACTTCCACCTGGTGGGGCAGTTGCTGCGCCAGGCTGGCGGCGGTACCGGCCCGCAGCTGCCGCTGCACGCGCACCTGCTCGGCCCGGCTCAGGCTGCGGCCCAGGGCCTTGGCGGCGGCATTCGCATGCAGCTGCTGAGCATTGGCCCCAATGCGCACAATGGGGTTGGGGTTTTCGTCCGGAATGCGGGAGATTGACTCCTCCAGCGCGGCGGTGTGGGCGCTGGTGTGGGCCAGCTCCGCCGTGAGCTTTTGGATGTGGGCCTCTGCTTCGCGCAAGGCCGCTGGGTAGTCGGTAAGGGAAAGCGTATCGGCCGGGGCAGTCATGTGGTAAGTAGCGCAAGGAATGAACGCTCAATATACTACCGGGTGGCAGCACATTGGTTTTCACGTGCACGCAGCGGGCCTACCGGCTACCGGCACCCCGCGAAGACCACCCATGCTAGCTCGGCAGCAGGTCAATCCAGCCGTCTTCGCTCACCACCACGGCCAGCACCGGGTACTTGCTGCTGTTCACGTAGCGCAGGGCCCCGTTGAAGCGTGACCCGCGCGAGGAATCCCCTTTTTCGGTGGCCAGGCCGTCCAGAATGACCCCGATGGCGTGGCACATGGCGTTGGGCTCAATGAGCACCGCCCCGTCGATGTTGGTGACCAGGCGCAGCACCGACGGCGTCATGATGCGCGGCACCACCCGGAAGCATTGCCGGGTGAGGCGCTTGGCCTCATTGGCCGCCCCCGTGGTGATGACCAGAATGGTGCCCGTGGCCTGACTGGTAGCCTGCTGGGCCAAGTCCCAGAGGTAGCCAATGCTGTCGGGGTCCAGCGCGGGGAACACAATGCGCACGATGCGGGCGAAGTTATCGGCGGCCACGCGGCCCTGGGGCAGGCGCGGCGTATTGCTCACCACGCGCATGAGAATGTGACCGGCGTGGCTCATCTCCCAGCTGTAGTGGTTGGTGAAATGCACCGTCACCAGGGGCTCGTACTGCGAGTCGGATTCGGGCACGAGCTGGCCCAGGCCGAAGACGTGCGAGGCGTCGGAAATCAGGGCCGTGTGGCCCTCGCTCAGCTCCAGCAGCTTGCGAATGGAGCGGTGGTCGCGCATGGGCACGGGCGTTTCCAGCGTCAGCACGGGCACCACGGCCGGGTGCTGCCGGCGGCTGACGAGCATGGTGCCGATGCCTTCGTCGCCCTCGTGGCGCAAGGCGGCCACCCCGTTGCAGGCATCGTAGAGGCCGTGGGTGCCGGCCGGGGCCACGCGCAGCATCAGCCGCCGGCCCGCCGAGCGCAGCACTTCGTTGTAGTCGCGGTCCAGCACGGGCTGGTCGTTGTCGGCCGTGTCGGCCTCGCGCAGGGCGCGGGAGCAGTCGTGCAGAAACTCCATCACGGCCGCGTGGGGCAGGTTGGCGGGGCGGCCGCCGCCGGGCCGGGGCAGGGCGTAGTAGTTGTCGTAGCAGTCGGCCGAAAGCTGGAGCACCACCGTCACGAGGTAGCCTTGCAGGCTCACGGGCACCGAGCAGAAGGAGCGGCGGTCTTCGTGGCGCGCCAGGGTCAGGCTGTTGAGGGTGGTTTCGGTGGCCTGGCACACCAGCTCGTACCAGTGCTGCTTCTCAAACCGGTCGTGGTCGTTGGGGTGCAAGTGGTACACCGAGCCCTTGGGGCCGGCATCGGCTTCGAGGGCGGCCGCCCGGTCTTTTACCTGCCGAAAATCGGCGGGCGCGTAGCGCACGGAGGTCGGTTCCAGCACCACGGCATCGGGTTCGTCCGCTTCCTTGGCCGAAGCAAAGCCGAGCAGAAAGACCTCGGGCCGCAGGTTGCGGTCGAGTAGATTGAAAACCCCCTCGGCGAAGAGCTGGGCTGAGACGCGAAACAGGCTTTGGTGTTCCCACATGGGCAAGGTCAGGACGGCCAGGCCCCGCTGCGGGCCTAACTTCGCCCCGAACTACGGAAAAAACGAACGGATAGTGGTCGGGCAAAACAAATTTCCTCCGTCGGCGCTTCTTGCACTGCGCTTAAAGTTGTATCTTCGGGACAGCGCCGCGCCACCGCAGCCGCCTAGCCCTCACCCCGCCAACCTCGCAAGCCTATGCTCTTCGTCGACATGCTCTTTGTGGTGGCGGTGGCCATTTCTTTTATCCCGATTCTCACCGGTTACTGCGCGCAGAGCCGGGGGCGGTCGTTTTGGCTGTGGTTTGCCTTGGGGTGGCTGTTGCCCCTGGTGTCGTTTTTCCTGCTCTTCGCCCTCATTGCGCGCGACGAACTAAACCCCGGCCGCCGCCTGCTCGGCGAAGCCCGCGAGATTCTTCGCGAGGCCGCCAAAAAAGAAGCCGCCCGCATCAAGGCCGAGCGCTAAAATCCGTCCGCCGCGCCAAATTATTAACCGGACTTCAATAAAAAAGGCTGCCTAATCGGGCAGCCTTTTTCGTTTGCTACGGCCGCCGGCCCAGCGTGTCGATAAGTGCCCGCGCCACCCAGGCCCCCGTACTGAAGCAGCCTTGTAGCAGGTAGCCGCCTGTGGGGGCTTCCCAGTCCAGCATCTCGCCGGCTACGTACGTGCCGGGCCGTTGCCGCAGCATCAGGTGCTCATCCACCGCCGCCAAGGCCACGCCGCCGGTCGTGGAAATGGCTTCGTCCAGGGGGCGCAGGCCCGATAGGGGCAGCGGCACCGCCGTGAGTAGCGCGGCCAGCTCAGCCGGTTCGAGCGCCGCGGCCGCGGGCTGGGCCTCGCGCAACAGCGTGGGCACCAGCGGGCTCAGGTGCAGGTTCTTCTTCAGGAAATCAGCAAACGAAGCTTTGCCCCGCGGCTGCCCGAGCTTCTGAAGCAGCGCGGCGGGCGGCAAGTCGGGCTTGAGGTTGAGGTAGAAATGCGCCGGCCCGCCGCTGGCCAGCGCCTGCCGCACCTGGGGCGTGAGGGCGTACACGGGCGTTCCCTCCACGCCGTAATCGGTCAGCATGATTTCCCCGCGCACGGCGGGGCCGTCGTTCACGCGCAGGGCAATATTTTTGAGGGGAGTGCGCCCCGCTTTCTGTTGAAAAAAAGCCGACCACGGCACCTCCGCGCCACAATTGGCCGGTGCAAAGGCCGTCACGGGTACGCCGATTTCCGTCAGCAGCGGGGCCCAAGCGCCGTCCGAACCCGTTTTGGCCCAACTGGCACCGCCCAGGGCCAGTACCGTCGCGGCGGGCGATACGCTGTATTCCTGGCCGGCCCCCGGCCCAGCGCGCTCGTCGCGCAGGCGCAGGTCCGTTGCGCCGGCAAAGCCCAGCCAGCGCTGCCGGGGGTGCACCTCCACGCCCAGCGTACGCAGCCGGTGCAGCCAGGCCCGCAGCAAATCGGCGGGCTTGTGGGCCGCCACCGGAAATATGCGCCCACTGGTTCCCACAAAAGTTTCAATGCCCAAATCGGCGGCCCAGGCCCGCAAATCCACCGGAGAAAAATGCCGCAGCAGGGGTTCAAATAGCGCGTGCCCAGCGCCGTAGCGGCCAGTAAATCTCGCCATTTCCTCCGCATTGCTCAGGTTGAAACCGCCGTGCCCGGCCACCAGAAACTTGCGGCCTACGGTAGCCTGGGCGTCGTACAGGCGCACCAAGTGGCCGGCTTCGGCCAGGCGCTGGGCAGCCATGAGGCCCGCCGGACCCCCGCCTATTATCGCTACGCTTAATGAAGAATGAGAAATGAGGAATGAAGAATTAATGATGCGAAGGTGCAAATGAACAACCTCACAAATGTAAATTCCTCATTCTTCATTCCCCATTAAGCCGCAGGCGTCACGCCTCGCTTTCCTGAATAAGCTGCCGCCGATAGCGGGCCAGAATAGCTGACTTGAGGATGAACCCGAGGTAGCGGCCATCGTCTTCGCACACCGGCAGGGCCCAGGCCCCGTAGCGGTCGAGCAGGGCCAGGGTATGTTCCAAATCGTCGGTGGGGCCCACCACGGCGGGCGCGGGCTTCATGAGCTCGCGCACGCTGGTGGTGGCGTAGTGGGCATCGTCGAATAGGGCGTCGCGCACCGAATCCAGGCTGACTACCCCCAGCAGCCGCCCGCCCGCTGCCACCACCGGAAACAGGTTGCGGGAGGAATGCCGGAAAATATCCACCAGCTCCCCCAGCGATGTGCCGGGCCGCACGGCAATAAAATCGGTTTCGAGCAGCTTGCGGGGGTCGAGCTGGGCCAGCAGGCCGCGGTCGCGGTTGGCGTACACGTCCACGCCCTTCAGCGTGAGCTTGCGGGTATACACCGAATACGGTTCGAAGTACTTGGTAATCAGATAGGAAGAGCTGCTGACTACCATGAGCGGGACAAACAGCGCGTACCCGCCCGTGATTTCGGCAATGAGGAAGATGGCCGTGAGAGGCGCGTGAATCACGCCCGCCAGCGTGCCGGCCATGCCCAACACCACAAAATGCACCTCTGGAATGTGAATCAGCCCACTCAGGTTAATCAGGCGGGCGAAGAAAAAACCCGCCAACGCCCCCGCAAATAACGACGAGCCAAACATGCCGCCGTTGCCGCCGCTGCCCACCGTGATGCTGGTAGCCACCACTTTGAGCATCATGCTGAACAGCACCAGCACCAGCAGCAACCACGGGTTATTGTCCTGATAAACCGAGAAAATACTGCCGTCGGTAATTTTCTCGGCGTGGCCTCGCAGCAGCAGCTCCACGGTGTTGTAGCCCTCGCCGTAAAGGGTGGGAAAAAGGAAAATCAGCGAGCCCAGCGCGGTGCCGCCCAGCAGCACCTTGCGCCAGTCCAGGCCCGGCCAGCGCTCAAAGAAACGGTCGAACCAGAGGTAGGTTCGAATCATATAAACCGAGAAAAAAGCCGTGAACAGTCCCAGCAGCACATAAAACGGTACCGCATTCACCGGCCAGCTCGTGGTGATGAGCACGAATGGCTGCCCCGCATACAGGGCCTTCGACACCACCGTGGCCGTGGCCGAGGAAATAAGGAGCGGAATGAAGTACTGCGCTGGCAGTTCCAGCAAAATAGTCTCGACCGCGAACAGCACGCCCGCAATGGGCGAGTTGAAGATGGCCGCCACGCCCGCCGCCGCCCCGCAGCCGGTGAGGAGGCGTCGGCGGCGCCGGTCCAGGTGCAGCACCCGGCCAGCATTGGAGCCCAAGGCCGCGCCCGTCACCGAAATCGGAGCCTCCGTACCGGCCGAGCCGCCAAAAGTGACGGTGATAAATGCCGTCACGAGTTGCGAATAGAGCTTGGAGCGCGGCACCACGCTGCCCTCCCGGGCCGTATTGTAGATGATGGGGGCAATGCCCCGGCCCAGCTGCCCGCCCAGAAAGAGCTTGGTGAAGAGTGCCGTAAGGCCAATGCCAATGACCGGGTAGATGGAAAGGGCAAACACCCGGTTGGGTTCCGAAATGCCGTCGCGCAACATCTCCTGTCCCCAGTGCACCGATATTTTAAGCAGTACCGCCGCCATGCCCGCCGCCGCTCCTACCAACACGCTCAGCAAGAGCATGTACATCCGTTCGCTGATGTGGCGCGCCCTCCAAACCAGCAGCGGGCGCAACAAGCGGTGGACGGCGTGATGGGGCATGGGCAGCAGCGGTAAGTTAGCGTATAGTTAGCAACGCAAAAATGAGGCCGGCAGATGTTAAAGCTAAAAAATAGCCCAGGGCCGCCGGCTGGCGGCTACTAAAAAAACTGCCAGCTTGATGGCGTTAATCCCTGTTCGGGAACAAGACTATAAGTTACTTCACTGCCGTAGTGCGCTCGGCGTAGGCTTGCTTGAGGTGGTTGCCCAACTGGAGCAGGCTTTCGGAGTGCTCGTAGAGCAGGTTGCGCCACAGGCTTTGAATGAGCAACAGCGTTTGCAGGGTTACCATGTCCGGGTTCTCAATGCCGAGGTCCAGGAAAGCCTGTTTCAGCAGGCTATCAATTGGGCTCATGAAGCGCTGGAAATACTTCTGCACCAGCGGCTTGTTGAATTCCTTGTCCTGTACTTTCCAGAAGTCGGGCTCGTCGTGCACCAGCTTATAGGGCAGGTCGATGACATTCTCAATCAACACCCGCGGGTTTTTTTCGGTAAGAATGCCCCGGTTGGCTTCCACAATGCGCTGAAAACCCTGCTTGATGAGGTACTCGAATAGCTTTTCCTTGCTCAGAAAATACTTGAACAACAAGGCCTCCGACACGCCCGCATCACGGGAAATTAGCAGGGTGGAGGTGTTGTCGTAGCCTCGTTCGCCGAAAAGCCGCAAGGCCGACTGCTCAATTTTAGAATGACTGGTCATAGCCCAAACCGGATAGCCGTAATAGCTCAAAAAAGCGCCTCTGACATACGTCGCGGGCAAATAATAACTGCAAGTTACTTCCTACAGTAGGCATTCGCAGGCGGTAGAAACCAGTTAGTCGTGAAAATTAGCCCGCCCGGGCGCGCCTTTGTTGCGTCGACGGACTCATGACCAGCACAGAAGCAAGGCGGGGTTTCGGTAAAAAAAACAGCCGGCCAAATCGAAAAGCTTTCGACTCAGCCGGCTGTAGGTGTTGAAAACCAATTGGAGCAGCTTCTGGAACGAAGGCCGGTCGGTTTTCAATCAATGTTGCCAGACGGGGTGGGAGTTCATCTGGTTGAACAGAACGTGGGAATTGGCTTCCAGGCAAACGTCAGGAGCGTTTCGTGGAAGCAGGACAAAGGTAGTACAGATTCTTGCCGATAGAATGAGTGTTAGCTCACTATCTGTAAGTGTTTACTCACCTTCTTGTTAGTCAACCCAATATGTTTCAAATAAATTTCCGTGATGTCGATGGGAGCTATTACAGCTCCATAATGTCTTCGTTCCAGAGCGTGGGTTCGGCTTCGATAAACTCGTCCATCATATCCACACACTCCTGCAAGTCAAGGTCAACTACTTCCACGCCGTAGCTTTCGAGGAAGGCGCGCGACTCGCCAAACGTGCGGGACTCGCCCACCATCACCTTCGGGATTTTGAACTGCACGATGGTGCCCGCGCACATGTAGCAGGGCATGAGCGTAGTGTAGATGACGGTGTCGCGGTAGGTGCGCTGGCGGCCGGCATTGGTGAGGCAGTCCATCTCGCCGTGCTTGATGGCAGAATCTTCCTGCACGCGCTTGTTGTGGCCCTGGCCGATGATTTTGCCATCGCGTACGAGCACCGACCCGATAGGAATACCTCCCTGCGACCGGCCCAAACGGGCTTCGTCGATGGCAGCTTGCATAAATTCGTCCATATTTGGTGAGCTTTTAGCTGCTGGCTGGTAGCCGTTAGCCTGTGGGTAAAAATGAAAAAGTAAGTAGAAAAGCTAACGGCTACCAGCCAGCAGCTAAAAGCTAATCACCTCGCGCAAATGCCCTTGTAGGGGCAGTATTCGCACTTGGTGAAGTCGTCGGTTTTGCGGATGGGCTCGGCAGGGTCTAGGATGCGGAGGGCAATTTTACGTACCAGCTCTTCGGAGGCGGTGACGAAATCCTGGCCATCGTCGGTGATGAAGCTGAGGTCGGCGGAGAGCAGGCCTTCGTCGATGTTGCGCAGGGACAGGATGGCGGTTTCGGCGGTTTCGCGCTGGGCGGTGTGGGCCAGCATGAGGCGGTAGAGCCAGAGCTGGCGCACTTTATCGGCGCTGCTGCTGGGCTCGTGCAGTAGGCGGTCCACGGCTTCGGCGGGGCTGAGCTTGTCGCGGTAGCCGCGCAGTTGCAGGTCGGCCCGTTTCACCAGCCCCGATTTGTAGTCGACCACGCGCAGGCGGCCGTCGGGCAGCTCGTCCACGCGGTCGGCGTAGCCAAAGAGGCGCACGGCCAGCGGTTCGGTCTGGCCGGGAACATCGAGAAAAACGGTGGCGGCCAGCTCTTTTTCCAGCCCAAACAGGCGGAGCGGCAGCAGACCGGGCTGGTCGGGCAGGCTTTCCAGCAGGCGCACCACCAGGCGGGTGGCTACCTGGCCGTACACGTGGTTCAGGCCTTCGTCGGCGCGGGCATGCTTTTCGGTTTCTTCCTGCTGAAGCGCCTTTTGCACCTCGGCGGGGGCTTGCCGGATGAGGTCGGGAAGGTCGGCGGCCGTAATCAGGCGGGCGTCCTGCTGGAACGGGCGCATCAGGTTTTCCAACGCCTCATGAATCATCGTGCCGAAGCTGCTGGCTTCGAGGGTTTCTTCCACGGCCTCGTTTTCGTGGAAGCGGGCCACTTTCGAGAAGTAGAAGCGGAGCGAGCAGGCCAGGAAATCGTTGAGGCGCGAGGGCGAAATATTGCGTTCCAGAACCCCGCGTAGAGCCGCGAGCATTTCGGTGTCTTTCTCCAGAATAAAGTCGCCCTGATAGGACTGAGAAATAAAGGATGAGGCATGAGGAATTGTAACGTCGCCGGCTAATTCTTCATTTTTCATTCCTAATTCCTCATTGAGGGGGGCCACGCCGACCGTCAAATCTTCCAGCGTGAGCTGCGGGTTTTGGGGCAGCAGGTCGTTTTGCAATTGCAGCAGGAAGCGGCTGCGCTCGCCGCTTTTCATGCCCTCGGCCCCGGGCAGCACGTGGACCAAATCGACGCGCTGGGCCCGCTGGAGCAAGCGCCAAAAGTTGTAGGCCGTGATGGCCTCGGCATCGGCGTAGGTGGGGAGCTTGAACTCCGTGAGTACGTCGTAGGGCAGCAGCGACTGCTGCTTTTTGGGCGCGGGCAGCACGCCCTCGTTGCAGCTGAGGATGATGAGGTGGTCGAAATCCAGGGCCCGGGTTTCGAGCAGGCCCATCACCTGCACGTCGGCCAGGGGCTCGCCGCTGAACGGCAGGCGGGTGCGGCCCATCTGCTCGTACAGAAACCGCCGGAACGAGCGCACCGACAGGCGCTGCACGCGGCAGTCGAACGCCGAATCGAGCTGCTTGACGAGGGTGTAGAACAGGTACAGGTACTCGGCCCCCAGACTGGTTTCGCGGTCGGTATCGGCTACTTCGGCGGCGTACACCTGGCGGAGCAGGTCGATGACGGTGTAGCAGGCGGCGATGATGTCGTCGCAATTGTCCCAGGTCTTGAACAGGGCTTCGACGAGTGGGTGGTGCGCGCCGAGTTTCAGCAGCTCATCAGCGGGCAGCAACACGGCGTTGAGGCGCACGATTTCGCGGCAAATCTGGTCCAGAATGCCGTGGTACTGGGGCTGGTCGGCCTGCTGGTCCTGCCACTGCTGGTAGCGGCGCAGGAAGGGGTGCGAAAGCAGCTTCGTGACGGCCAAGTGGTGGTAGCGCGGCACGCCGTAGCCCGTTTCCTGGCTGCCCTCGCGGATGCCGGTGAGGTGCACCTCAAACAGCAAATCGACCAGGTTGAACAGCGGCGTGGCCTGAAAGCTCAGGCCCATGGTCACGTTGTAGTCGGGCACCTCGTCGGGCGGCAGGCCGTGGAGCACGGGCAGGTGCAGGGTTTCGTCGGGCTGCACCACGGCCTCGGTGGCGTCGGGGTACTGGCGGCGGGCTTCGGCCAGGAGCTGGCCGGCCAGCTTGCCCTGCATGCTGGGGTTGGCCACGCCGAGGTAGCGGATGTGGTGGGGCTGGCCGCGCAGCCATTCCACGCCGCCGCCGAAATCATCGAGCGGCCGGTTCCACTGCTCGAAGTAGCGGCGCAGGTGCTGGCCGGCGCGGTTGGGCGAGCCTTCTTCGAGGTAAAACGGGTCGGCGTCGAAGCGGACTTCGGCCCGGCCGGCCCCCAATAGCAAGCGGATGAGCTTTTCTTCGGCCTTCGACAAATTGCCCAGCCCCACGAAAACATGGCGGGCAGGCGCGGGCAGGGCCGGGTCTTTTAGCTCTTTTTCGAGCCGCTCCACGGCGCGGCGGTAGGCCAAGCCGGGGTATGCAATGTGCTGGGCGGCCATGCGCTGCTGCAACTGGTGGTATACCCGCTCCAGCTGGTCCCAAAAGCTGAAGGAATGCGCGGCCGCCTGGCTTTTTTCGGGCAGGGCATCGAGTTTCCAGCGCTCCAGGGCCTTGGCTTGGCTCAGGTATTCGAACACCTTATGGGTGGGCGCGAGGTTCTGGTCGAGGTTGGAAAAGTCGCTGAGCAGCAGCCCCGCCCAGCCCACAAAACGGTCGAAATCCAGGCCGGTATCAATGCCTTTGAGGATGTCGTAGAGCAGCAGCTGCAGGGCAATGGGCTCCTCAATCTGCACGCCGGCCCGGTCCACCATGTAGTCTTCCATGGCCGTGACGCGCGGGGCCCACAGCGGTGCGCCCCCGGGCAGGGCCAGCGCCAGCTCGTTTTTCAAATAAACCACGGCGCGGCGCGTGGGCACTACCACGATGAGGTCGGAAAGCTCATCGAGCGGGCCCGAGCCGTAGCGGTCCAGCAGGTCGCGGGCCGTGGCGGCGAGGAACGAAACCGAGGCCGCGAGCGGCGCAACGGGAGGCGGTGCGGGGTAGGCAGTGGGGCGGGCAGACATCGAGGTAAAGATACCAACGCCGGGGTGTCAATGCCCTATTTCCGGCTTACTGCCCGCGATGAAGAACTAGTGCGACTGCTCCAGCCACACCTGCTCCTCACCGCTGGCCGCAAACTCCAGCAGCAGCGCCAGGAGTTCGGGGCGGGTGTGGGGGCGGGGCACGAGCAGCGACTGGTTGTTGGGCGGCGCGGTCCCCAGCAGGGTGCGCAAATGGCAGGCGCGGGCGTGGCGGAAACCCATTGGCCAGTCGGGAAAGGAGCGGTGCTGGCACGGTCCTTCGCATAGCACCCGGCAATTGTAGTGGCGCGGGTCGGCCACGATGCGTTGGTGATAGAGCTGGCGCACGACCTCAGCTTCGCCCTCCAATGCTTGCAGAAACCGACCGTCGGGGGTGTAGAGCAAAATGCCCGAAATAGCGTGCCGCGTGTTGCTGATGCGCGAATAGTGGAGCAGAGCCGCCAATTCAAGGGGTTCAAACGGTACCAAAGATTGGCTCTGATACAGGATTTGGTACAGGCTCATGGCGCAGCTAAACTAAGTAGCGCAAGCAAGTGAGTTGGTTGCTCGCGCCTGAGGCGGGCAGCCCAACCGGGGGGCAACGGCGTTGCTTGCAGCGAGTTATAAAAATAGAAGTCTATCCAATACCCTAAATATAAGTTAACGTCCGCCAGATATTCGCATTGCTCGCCGCTAAAATTTCAAGCAGTTGTTCCAACCAGAGCGAAAACCAAAAACAACCGCCAAAAACACCCATTGGAGCCATGCCTGCGCCACCGGTCCATCCCAAACGAGTACATTATATTTGGTTTAACTAATATTTGTGAGACCATTACCAACGCCTTCATTTCCAGCCTTCCTTCCCATATGAAACACCTTTTCCGACTGCTACCCAGTGCCACTTTGCTGCTGGCCCTGCCCGCCGGGGCCCAAACCACGCCGGCCGTTATTCCGGGCCCCGCGCCGGCCGCCGTGCCCGCCCCAGAGCCCCTGTGGCGCAAATCCGGCAAAACCGACCTGGGCCTGAATGAGTCGCTGCTCAGCAGCAACTGGCGCGGCGGCGGCGTGAACACCATTGGCTTCAACGCGCTGGCCAACCTGCAGGCCAACCGCAAGCTCGGCGTGCACAGCTTCGATAACGAGGCCGATTTCCTGTTCGCCTTCTCCCAAACCAAGGGCCTGGGCTATCGCAAAGGCCAGGACCGTCTCTACCTCGACACGAAGTACGGCCGGGCCCTGAGCCCGCACTGGGACATGTTTGTGTCGCTGAACCTGCTCACTCAATTTGCCCCCGGCTACAAGTACGACACCGACGCGGGCGGCAACGACCGCGCCCGGCTGGTGTCCGATTTTTTTGCCCCCGGCTTCCTCACCGCGGCTTATGGGTTCGAATACCACCCCACCACCTACTTCCACGTGCGCCTTTCGCCCTTCGCGCCGCGCCTCACCGTGGTGAACCGCGTCGACCGGTTCGTGGCCGCCCTCGGCGACACGCCCTACGGCGTGAACCCCGGCCACAGCACCCGTTACGAAGTACTGGCGGCCCAAATACTGGCCGAGTTTGATAAGAACATCAGCCCCAACGTCAACCTTAAGGCCCGCTACGTCCTCTTCGCCAACTACCGCAACCTCAACCTCCAGGAAATCGACCACCGCCTCGACGTCGGCCTCACCGCCAAAGTAGGCAAGTACGTAAATGTGTCGCTCAACGGCATTGCCCTTTACGACTTCGACCAGGATAATGCCGTGCAGTATTCACAAGGCCTCACCATTGGCATCGCTTACGCCTTCCAGAATTTTGTGGATGAGAAAAAATAAGCTCGTGACTATTCTTTCGGCTTGATTGGCACCCAGATTTCTTCCTCCGAATTCGGGTCGTTATTCAGGTATTTAGCGCCCAGAATTTCGAATTGCGCCCGGTTGTCAAATTCGTATTCCGAATTAGGTAACCAGGTTCCGTAAATGTATTCGAAGGTTTGGCCCCCCGTACTTGCCGCCCCTTTGTGCAGAAAAACAGCGTATAGGCCACCCGGCAGCGCATAGGCCTCCATACCATCGGGGATTTTATTATAATTAACTACCTCAATAGCCGCCCATTTCGTGAATTCGGTGTGCTGGTCATAGTCTTTGAATTCCAGCGAATCATCGAATACCTGCAAACAAAACAAATCGGTAGAAACGGGAAAAAGTATTTCCCTTTTTCGCGGCATAAATCCCCGCCACAATTCCGTCGTTTTGTCGTCCGATAGTCGCATACGCACCTGCTGGCCAACCAGCTTTTTACTGCGCAGGATTTCAATGCGTGGCGTCATGCGGGGTTTCTGGCCAGGCTAAGGACGTAGCGCGTAAATCCGCTCAATTATCTCCACCACCTTCAGGCCTTCCAGCGCATTGGTGGTGGCGAAGCTGCGCTTTCGCACGGTTTCCACCACGTTTTCGATGACCTGGACGTGGTTGGCGGCGGAGCCCTGGAAGGGGCCGTAATTATTGGCCGGGTTGGTGGGCGCTAATTCTGGCAGCTGGTAGTTTTTGAGGTGGCAGTAGTCTACCTTGTCCATGTACTGGCCGGCGATGCGCAGGCTGCCGTGCTCGGCTACCACGGTGAGGCTGCTTTCGAGGTTGCGGTCCCACACTGCGGTGCTGTAGCTGAGCGTGCCGCTGCCGCCCCGCACGAGGTCGAAGGTGACGAGGCCGCTGTCCTCAAACTCGGTGAGGCCGGCGTGGGTGAAGTCCCGGAACCGGGCCGAAATGTTGGTAATGTCGCCAAACACCCAGTAGAGCAAATCGACGAAATGGCTGAACTGGGTGAAGAGCGTGCCGCCGTCCAGCGCCTGGGTGCCCTTCCAGCCGCCGGGCTGGTAGTAGCGCGCATCGCGGTTCCAGAAGCAGTTGAGCTGCACCAGAAATACCCGGCCCAGGCGGCCCTCGTCGTACACCTGCTTCAGCCAGGCGGCGGGCGGCGAGTAGCGGTTTTGCATCACCCCAAACACCAGCCGCCCGGTTTGCAAGGCCGTGTGCACAACGGTTTCGGCATCGGCCTTGGTAAGGGCAATGGGCTTTTCGATGACGACGTGCAGGCCGTGGCGCAGGCCGGCCACCGCTTGCGGGGCGTGGCAGCCGTTGGGCGTGGCCACGGTGAGCACGTCGGCCACCGGGCCGGTTTGCAGATAATCTTCGAGGGAAGTGAAATACGGAACGCCGGGAAACTCGGTGGCCAGGTCCGGCTGAAGGTCGGCACGTACATCAATCAGGGCGGCCAATTCGGCTCCTTCGTGGCGCGAAACCAGCGCGGCGTGGCGACGGCCAATGTGGCCCAGCCCGCAAATGGCAAAACGGACGGGCGGAATAGCAACGGACTCACTCACGGGTTTCAATTAAGCTTCGAAGTAGGAGCGGAGACAGGTAATTATGTACTGCTGCTGTTCCACCGCCAGCAGCGGGTGGATGGGCAGCGACAGCACGGCCCCACACAGCTGCTCGGTCGCCGGAAACTGCCCTGCCTGGTGCCCCAGGTAGGCATAGGCGGGCTGCGCATGCACCGGCAGCGGGTAGTAAATCATGGTGGGTACGCCGCACTTTTTAAGGAAATGCTGGAGCGCATCGCGGCGGCTAGCTTCGGCCACCCGCACGGTGTACTGATGAAAAACGTGGCTGCTGCGTGGGTCGCGGGCCGGAATAGTGATGCCGGGCACGGCGGCCAGCGCGGTATCGTAGCGGGCCGCCACGGCTTGCCGGGCAGCCGTGGCGGCGGGTAGGTGCCGCAGCTTTACCCGCAGCAGGGCCGCTTGCAAGGTGTCGAGTCGAGAGTTGAGGCCGATGTACTGGTGGTGGTATTTCTGGCGCTGGCCGTGGTTGGCCAGCTGCCGGAGCAAGTCGGCCCGCGCCGGGTCGCGGGTGATGAGCGCACCGCCATCGCCAAAACCGCCCAGGTTTTTGGAAGGGAAAAATGACGTGGTGCCTATTTCACCCACAGCTCCGGCAAAGGCCGTTTCGCCATTCGCAAACTGAAAGGTGGCCCCGATTGCTTGGGCGTTGTCTTCAATCAAGGCCACGCCGTGGCGTGTGGCCAGCGCGCGCAACGCTTCCAAGTCAGCACATTGCCCAAACAGGTGCACGGCCACAATTGCCCCCGTGCGCGGCGTAACGGCGGCCTCTACGGCGGCCTGGTCAACGTTGAAGGTATCCGGCCGCACGTCTACCAGCACGGGGCGCAGGCCGAGCAGCGCCGCGGCTTCCAGCGTGGCCACGTAAGTGAAGGCAGGAACGATGATTTCGGCCCCGGCGGGCAAATCCAGGCTCATCAGGGCCAGGGTGAGGGCGTCGGTGCCGTTGGCGCAGGGCACGATGTGCGCATCGCCCAGGTACTCGCCCAGCTCAGCCGCAAACTCGCCCACGGCTGGCCCCTGAATAAACGCCGCCGAAGCCAGCACCGCCCGCATTGCCTCGTCGAGCGCCGGCTGCAGGGCCGCGTGTTCGGCCGCCAAATCGAGCAAATAAATAGGAGTGGGCGGGGCGGGGAGAATCAAAGCAAAACCAAAAAAGCAGGCGCTTAAAGATACTGGGCAAATTCAGGCCAACTCCCGCAGCAGCCAGTACAGCTTCAATAAATCGAACCACCGCAGGTGCGGCGTGGCCGATAGCAGCCGGCGGCGCAGGGCCGGAGCGGCGGCACCCAACCCCGCGCGTACGGCCGGGGCCAGCCCCAGCCGGCGCAGGCGCAGGGCCGTTTGCAGCAGGCGCGAATCCTGGCCCAGCCCATCTTCCCGAAATACATGCACCAGATTTCGGACTGCCTGCTCGCTCTTTAGCAAGAACGCCGCGGCGGGCTCCAGGCCATCGTGCAGCACCGGGTTGTCGAGGTGCAGCACCAGAATGTGGGCGGCGGCCAGCTCCTCGCCGAATTTGGTGTCCTCGTGGCCGTAGCCCGTCAGGCGTTCATCCAGGGGAAAGCGGCGGAATACCTCGGCCCGTATCAGTGCATTATTAATGGTAAACTGGCCATAGGGCGCGGCCTGGCGCACGGCGGCGGGCCGCACCTCGCGGGCGTGGCCGTAGTGCCAGCGCAGGCGCAACGCGGCATCGGGGGGCGGGGCGGGGGCGTAACTGGTGCCGCCGATGAGCACGGCGGCCCGGGTGCGGGCGGCAGCGTAGCGGGCCAGGTAGTCGCCGTCGGGCAGTAGGCTGTCGTTGTCGAGCAGCAGCAGCCAGCCGTGGTGCGCGGCCGCAGCCAGCTGGTTGCGGATGGCGGCCCGGCCCACGTTGCCCGGCGATTCGCAGTAGCGCACGCCGGCCAGCTCTCCCAGCGGGCGGTTGGCCACGCGAAACGCCTCGGCCGAACCGTCGTCGAGCAGAATGATTTCCATCGGCCCGGGCCAATTGGATTGTTGCGCCAGTAATGCCGCGGTCAATTCTGCCACCTCCCGGTTGTAAACAGGAATCAAAACCGATATTCCTTCCTGAACCTCCACAGCGCGCTACTTAACTTAATGACGGGCCGAATCCAGCAATTCGCCGTCTTTGCAGGTCAGGACCCGGTGCGGGTATTTCTCAATCAGCTGGAAATTGTGCGTCGCCATTAGAATGGCCGTGCCCGCGTTATTTATCTCCCCAAACAGCTGCATAATGCTGGCCGACACATCGGGGTCGAGGTTGCCGGTGGGTTCGTCAGCCAGGAGCAGCACGGGCTCGTTCAACATGGCCCGGGCGATGACCACGCGCTGTTGCTCGCCGCCCGAGAGGCGGTGCGGCATGCGGTTGGCCGCGCCGCTCAGGCCCACGCGCACCAGCACGTCCGAAATGCGCTGCTGCTTCTGCGACTTGCCCTTCCAGCCCGTGGCGCTGAGCACGAATAGCAGGTTTTCGGCCACCGTGCGGTCCGAAAGCAGCTGGAAATCCTGAAACACAATGCCCAGCTTGCGCCGCAGGTACGGCACCTTGCTGGCCGATAATTTGGGCAGCGTGAACCCCGCCACGGTGCCCAGGCCGCTTTGCAAAGGCAAGTCGGCGTAAAGTGTTTTCAGCAGGGATGATTTGCCCGAGCCCGTGCGGCCCACCAGATAGGCAAACGCACTTTTCTCCAGCGAAAAAGTCACGCCCTGCAACACTGCTTGCTGCTCCTGCATTACCGTAGCATCGTGCAGCTCAATAACATTTTCGGTCATACAATTACAAACTCAGGGGCCGCAGCTTGCCAAATTCCAGCCCGGCAATAACGGCGGCCAGCTCCGTTTCCTTGCCTTCGAGGCCGTAGCGGTGCAAGTCCTTCAGCGGCCGGTCGGCCCGGAAATAGGCAATGAGCACGAATTCCTGGTCCCGCAACTGAATGTAATCGGGAATCTTGGCCTTGCCTTTTACTTTGATGATGTACATGATTTCAATTAGGAATGAAGAATGAAGAATGAGGAATTACAGAACGTTAAATTCTTAATTCCTCATTCTTCATTCCTAATTAAGCGTTAAGAATTAACGCGTTTATGGTCGGCCAGGAACGTAGCCAGGCCCTTGTCCGTCAGCGGGTGGTTCAACAGCGCCATGATGACGCTGAGCGGGCAGGTCACTACATCGGCCCCAATCTCGGCGCACTGAATGAGGTGCGGTACGTGGCGCACGCTGGCGGCCAGTACCTCGGTGGGGTAGCCGTAGTTGCTGAAAATCTGCACAATTTGCTCCACCAGCTGCAGGCCATCGGCCCCGATATCGTCGAGCCGGCCCACGAAGGGCGACACGTACGTAGCACCGGCTTTGGCGGCCAGCAGGGCTTGGCCCGCCGTGAAAATCAGGGTGCAGTTGGTCTTAATGCCTTTGTCCGCGAAGTACTTGATGGCTTTCACGCCGTCCTTAATCATGGGCACTTTCACCACGATGTTTGGGTGCAGCTCGGCCAGCTCCTCGCCCTCGCGGATGATGCTATCGTAGTCCGTGGCGATGACTTCGGCCGACACGTCGCCGTCCACTAACTCGCAGATTTGGCGGTAGTGCGCCATCACGTTGTCGATGCCGCGGATGCCTTCCTTGGCCATCAGCGACGGGTTGGTAGTTACGCCGTCGAGTACGCCCAACTCCACGGCTTCGCGGATTTCGGCGAGATTGGCAGTATCGATAAAGAATTTCATTCGTAGGCTATTAGCTGTTGGCTATTAGCTGTTAGTCGCAAAAGCCACCAGAGAAAAGCCAACAGCTAGGTGCCATGAGCTAACAGCCAATAAAAAAAGAGTCGGCCCCAAAGCTACTCATTCGCCCGCCAAAATTGCGGGCCTGAGCAGCATCGGGGCCGACCGGAAAGGGCAAAAAAAAGCAAGCCAAAATCGCACCGCTACAACCACCTACCCTTGCTACCTTCCGGTCCTGGGGGAGTTCAGCAGGAGCTGGTCGTTCTGACTTGCCACTGCAAAGATAATCACAGATTCGTCGGATTCGGCACGGATTCCACGGATTTTGTAATCGGTGCCCGCTATGGGTCTGGTGGATAGTGCGGTAAGCGGCTGATTGTATTGGAAATTGTTGGTGATGTAGCTTGTCGAAAAATATTTTTTCGGTCAGCTAATCGTTCACAAAATCCGTGAAACCCGGAAAATCCGCTTAAATCCGTGAGTAACTTTGCCCCATGGAACGACTTATCATCCTTGATTTCGGCTCGCAATACACGCAATTGATAGCCCGGCGCATTCGCGAACTGTACGTTTTTTGCGAAATTCACCCCTATACCCACGCCTCGAAACTCGTCATTAGCGACGACATTCGGGGCGTTATTCTTTCCGGCTCGCCCTGCTCGGTGCGCGACGAAAATGCGCCTAACCCCGATTTGAGCCACATTCTGGGTCAGGTGCCCGTGCTGGGCGTGTGCTACGGCGCGCAGCTGCTGGCCCAACAGGGCGGGGGCGAGGTGCTGCCGGCCACCATCCGCGAGTACGGCCGGGCCCGGCTGGCGGAGCTGGACGATGCCTCGCCGCTGCTGCGTAGCATGCACACGGGCTCGCAGGTGTGGATGTCGCACGGCGATACCATCAAGACCTTGCCGGCGGGCTACGGGATTATCGCCAGTACGCCCGAAGTAGCCGTGGCCGCGTTCAAAATCGAAGGCCAGGACACCTACGGCATCCAGTTTCACCCCGAGGTGACGCACTCCACCGAAGGCAAGCAGCTACTGGCCAACTTCGTGGTCAACATCTGCCAGTGCGCCCAAACCTGGACGCCCGACCACTTCGTGGATTCGGCCGTGACGGCCCTGCAAAACACCATCGGCCCCGACGACCAGGTGATTTTGGGGCTCTCCGGCGGCGTGGATAGCAGCGTGGCGGCGCTGCTGCTGCACCGTGCCATTGGCCCGCGCCTGCACGGCATTTTTGTGGACAACGGTCTGCTGCGGCAGAACGAGTTTGAAACGGTGCTGAAGGCCTACGAAGGCCTGGGCCTGAACGTGACCGGTGTGCGCGCCGCGCCCGAATTCTATGCCGCGCTGCAAGGCCTCTCCGACCCAGAGGCCAAGCGCAAGGCCATTGGCCGCACCTTTATTGAGGTGTTTGACCGCGAAGCCCAAAAGGTGGAAGGTGCCCGCTGGCTGGCCCAGGGCACGATTTACCCCGATGTTATCGAGTCGGTTTCGGTGCACGGCTCGTCCGTTACCATCAAGAGCCACCACAATGTGGGGGGGCTGCCCGAAAAGATGAACCTCAAAATTGTGGAGCCGCTGCGCATGCTCTTCAAGGATGAGGTGCGCGAAGTGGGCGCGGCGCTGGAACTGCCGGCCGAGATTCTGAACCGCCACCCCTTTCCCGGCCCCGGCCTGGGCATCCGCATCCTCGGCGACATCACGCCCGAGAAAGTGGACCTGCTCCAGCGCGCCGACGGCGTATTTATCAATCTCTTGAAAGAGCACGGCCTCTACGAGCACGTGTGGCAGGCGGGCGCCATGCTGCTGCCCGTGCAAAGCGTGGGCGTGATGGGCGACGAGCGCACCTACGAGCGGGTAGTGGCCCTGCGCGCCGTGACCAGCGTGGATGGCATGACGGCCGACTGGGCGCATTTGCCCTACGATTTCCTGGCCGAGGTGAGCAACAAGATTATCAACCAAGTGCGGGGCATCAACCGCGTGGTGTACGATATTTCGAGCAAGCCGCCTGCAACGATTGAGTGGGAGTAAGGACCACGGATTTTAGCGGATTAAACGGATTTTTTGTGGTTCCGCCTCTTCCGAATAATGGGTTATGTTCGGAACCATAAAAAATTCGTTTAATCCGCTAAAATCCGTTAAATCTGTGGTCTTTCATTGCCTCCAACACATGCCTGACGAAGGCCCCGGCCACGCGGCCGACTGGCTGGCGGCGCATGGCCACTCGCTCACCTTCACCAAGTTATTCGAGCCAAGTCCAATATTTCCCGCGCTGGCTGATTTTGATGGTCTGTTAATTCTGGGCGGGGCCATGAGTGTGCACGACGAAGACAACCTGCCGTGGCTGCGTGCCGAAAAGGCTTTCATCCGCGATGCCTTGCGGGCGGGTAAGGTTACGCTGGCCATTTGCCTGGGTGCGCAACTGGTGGCCGAGGCGCTTGGCGGCGAGGTGCGGCCGAACCATGAGCCGGAAATCGGTTTCTGGACGGTGCGGTTTTCGGTAAAGTCGCTGGAACACCCGTTGCTGCGTGGCTGGCCCGAGAAAGCGGCCGTGTTGCATTGGCACGTGGACACGTTTACGGTGCCGCCGGGGGCCATGCGGGTGGGCATGTCGGCAGCTACGGCGACGCAGGGCTTTGTGTGGGGCGACGGCGTGATTGGCCTGCAGTTTCACCCCGAAATGACGGTGCCCATGGTGGAGCAGCTCATGGCATTTGAGGGCCACGAGAGCGCCGAAGAACAAGAATTCGTGCAGACAGCGGAGCAGATTCGCGGCAAGCTGAAATCGGTGTGGAAGGGGCGCAAGCTTCTGGAGGCGCTGCTGACGAATCTGGTGGCGCTGCACGAGGGCGAGGATTATGGGCTATCGAATTGAAGCTATCACAATGTTGCGGACCTACCCCAATTAAAGCCAAAGCTGGGAGGCAGGTTTATTCCTGCGCAAGCGGTTTGATAAGTTGCTGGGAATAGGCTCAGAAGCCTACAATTACGTTTATGCCCAACTGCCCACTTTTAAAGGTTTGGGCACCCAATCCGTCTACCGTGCCGGAGCGGAAGGCCGTTTCAAACTCGGTTTCCAGGCCCAGGCTGAACCCTTTCAGGGGCACGGTGTAGCCGATGCCGCCCATGAGCGAGGTGCCCAGTGCGTACTGATGGCGGTAAAAATTAGCCTCCTCACTGAAGCGCTTGGTGGTGAGCTGGCCGAAGCCCGCACTGCCGCGCACGTACAGGCCACGCCCAAACTCGCGGCTCAAAAGGTAGTATTTGGCGGCCAGGGCCAGGTTGTAGTAGTTGAAAATGTAGTCGTCGCCGTGGTCGCCCGCAACCGGCGCGCCGAACGAG
>JBBQSQ010000040.1:0-27003 GCA_038213745.1 Cytophagales bacterium | reverse complement strand
CGGCGTTGATGCTGGCCCCAACCGGGGCGCCCACCAGGGCATAGCTCAGCGTCTGGCCGGGGTTGGGGTCGGTGGCGGAGGCCGTGAAGCTCAGGGCCTGGCCGACGGTGGCCGTCTGGTTGGCGATGGGGGCGAGCACGGGGGCCTGGTTGGCCGGCGGCGGGCCGCTGGTCTGTTGCCAGAGCTCGACGCCGGAGAAGTTGGCGTCGCCGCCGCTGGTGGTCAGCTGCAGGGTGCCGGCGGCGGCCAGCGTGGTGGTGAAGGGGCCGAGCTTGGCCCAGGTGCCGGCCGGGCCGCTGTTGTAGTTGGCGAGCACGGGCTGGCCGTTGAGGGCCAGGGAGAAGGTTTGGGCGAAGTTGTCCTCCCAGACGTAGACGTAGGCCTGGTAGGTGCCGGCGGGCACGGCCGTCAGGGCCAGGCTCAGGCTGCCGCCGCGGAAGACCGAGGCGTGAATCATGCCCGTGCGGGCGGCGTCGGTGGCCGGGTTCAGGGGCACGGCGTTGGCCACGAAGGCAATGCCGTTGGTGGTGTAGTTCGGGGCCGTGCTGCCGGCCCAGGCGTTGCCGTCGAGCGTGAGGGCCGGCCCGTTGAGGTTGATGGCCCGGTAGAAAGTATAGGCCGGAGCCGTGCTGCAATCCGGGTTCAGGCGCACTTGCTGTTTGGTCGACAGGCCGGCGGCATCGGTCACCGTTAGCTCGATGCGGTAATAGTAGGTTTCAGCCCCGCAGCCCAGCGGGTCGATGCTGGTCGAGGTTTGCCGCGCCGTATCAAGGGGTTCCGGGTGCTCGTGGGTCTGGTGATGGAGAAAAGTTTGCCAAGCGTAGGAAAGCTGACTAGCGGGGTGCTCCTGGTCTGTGACAGTGGCCCGCAATTGATAAACGGTGGTGCCCGTGAGCGGGTACAAAGCATTGTTGGCCGGACTGGTGATGGTTACTTGCGGCGGCGTATTGTTGGCCGACACCCGGAGCGTTGCCTGCCCGGTGGCCCCCAGCGGGTCGGTCACGGTGAGGGTGACGGTGTAGCCAACCGGCGCGCCGGTGCCGGGCGAAAAAACGTGCGCAGGATTTGGCTGCGTACTCGTTGTGCCGTCGCCAAAATTCCACAGATAAGTCAACGCCTGGCCTTCCGGGTCCGCCGAAGCGCTGCCGGTGAACTGGATGCTGAGCGGGGCCGGCCCATATTGCTTGTTGGAGGTGGCCACCGCCGTGGGAGCGCTGTTGGTGGTAGCGTAGGTTATTTTTCGGATTTCGTCCGGAAAATTGATGTAGTACAGTCCCGGCTGGGTGGGGTGCGTGGCCATGCCCACCACCACCGCCCCGGTACCCACAAAATCCCGTACCGCCGTGGGCTGGTTGCTGGCATTCACGGTCAGGTTGCGAATCCAGCCCCCGACGTAATCACCGAAAAAATAGGAGTTCTGGTAGCCCGCCGGAAAGTCGGCAAATGGATAAAACACGCCGCCCACCGCTGCGCTGCCCCCAAACTGGGGTCCCGACACCGGCGAGCCCGCCGCGCCAATGTCGGCCGTGGTGGCCGTGTTGCCGCTGAACGTGCCCGTGCGCGAAGGTCCCGTGCCGTGCTTCCAGTCAATCAGCGGCCGGGTTTGCACAAAGGTGGGAATGCTGGCCGGAATGGCCTGCGCCGCATTGCAGGGGTTGGTGAACGTGGCCGTGCCGGTTGGCGTGGCCTGCTTGAGCAAATCCTGAAAATTGAAATACTGCTGGGTACAGCCGTTCACATTAAAAAGCGGGTTGGGGGCATCCTGGTTGGCCGTGAGATGGGCAATAAATGGGTCATGTTGGGTCAGGCCCTCGTACAGAGGCCAGCCCATGTTCTGGTGCAGCCGGTCCACCACGCTCACTTCTTCCCAGGTCGAGAAGCCCACGTCGCCCACGTAGAGCGCCCCGGGGTTGGCGGCGGCGGGGTTGGTGCTGCCCGTGCCGGGTTTCAGGCTCATCCGGAAGGGGTTGCGGAAGCCCATCGCCCACACCTTGGAGCGGGGCGCGTTGGGGTTGGCGGCGTCGTAAAATGGGTTGCTGGGTACGCCAGCCCCGGTCAGGGGGTCGAGGCGCAGGATTTTGCCGCTCAGGCAATTCACCAGCTGCGCCCGAAAAGCGCCCACGTTTTCGCGCGGCTGAATAATGCCATCGGCCAGGGCCTGGGCGTAGTAGGTGCCCGCGTTGCTGCCGAAGTCGGTGTCGGCCCCGGTGCCGCCGTCGCCGGTCGACACGAGCAGTGTGCCATCGGTGCCAAACACCAGGGAGCCCGTCACATGGCTGCGCTCCGTGGAAGGAATGCCGGTGGTTTTGGTAGCCCCGAGCAGAATGGTGCGGCTGCCCGCCACCACCGCATACGCCCCACCCGCCCGCGCGACTTTGTAGCGCGTGAGCCGGCCAATGGTGGCGCTGTAGTAGTCATTGGTGGCCGGGTTGTAGGCCACCGTGCCGAAATTCATCAGGTAGTGGCGGTCGACTAAATAAAGCAAGTAGATGTAGCCATTGGTATCGAACTGCGGGTGCAGGGCAAACCCCAGCAGGCCGTGGTCGTGCCAGGCCCCCACCTCCTCGCTAATGTCAAGCAGGAGCTGGCGTTGGCCATTCTCCACCACCCACACCTTGCCGGGCCGCTCCCAGACAAACATGCCGTTGCCCGCTTTATTAAACGTGAGGCCCACGGCCTCATTCCATTGTCCCGACACGGCGGTGGAAACAAAGCCGCTGGGCGGCGTCTGAGCCAGCAGCTGGGGTCCGGTGGCCAAAAGCCACACGACGAAAAGAACGCGGTACAGCGGTTTCATGGTACGTTGAATGATAATGGTCTCGGAAAAGACCAGGTTTTTGAGACGTTGCAAACAGGACACGGGGCTTCGCCAGCGCCAGCAATTTTTCTGGCTTGGTGGGAGGGGAGGCAGCTATTGCTGGCCGTGGGCCGTGGGCCTGAGGACGGCGGCCTGGGGCCGGCCGGCCAGGGGATTATGTGCGCGCGCACATCGCGGGAGATAGCCTTAGATAGCTGATTTTTAATTAAGTATAATATATAATATATATTATGTTGAAAGAATGAAGAAACGCGTCTCTGTCGTTGGAATTTCACGCCCGAGCAGTTGGAACGTAGGCTTTCTGAATTTAACAGTTCTTTAGATTATTCATAAAATATCTGTAAATAAGCAAGTTAAAATATGTACGGTTCACTCATTTCGAACCTCCTATTTCGAGCCATCTGCGCTCTCCCCAATTGAAAAAAATAAGCGCAGTACCGAAAGCCTCAGTAGCGGGTTGGCCCGCTGCGTCGCTTCCCATGGCCGGCACAATGGGCGTAGCCAAAACAAAAAAAGGCCCTGACTAGCAGTCAGGGCCTCTTTTTTGTTTTAATCATAAAGGCAAGGCCGCACACGCCTTAACCCAAGTGCTTGCTTACGCCCAGTGCTCGCTACACTTCCACCTTCAGCGTGGCCGGGGCGGAGGTCACCTCAAACAGCTCGCCGTGGGGCACAATGGTAATCTGGCCGTATTCCTGGAGCAGCATTTTGTAGGCCTCGGCCACGGGGCGGGGCTTGCGGTCGAGGTCGAAGAGGCCGCAGGGGTTCACGGTGCCCACTTTGCGCTCCAGGCCCTTGTCCCAATCAACCTGGTCGATGAGCGAATACCAGGTGAAGCCGAGCACGGGCACGCCTTCCTTGCGCATTCTCAGGATGTTCACCCACTGCTTCCAGAGCCAGGTGGGGGCTTCTTTGTCGCCGAGGGTATTGGTTTCGGTGTGCATCACCGGCTTTTTGTAGCGCTGGTAATAGTCATGGGTGATGTTGTACCAGCCCAGCACGTCCATGCTGGTCACGGTTTCGCCGTTCGGCAGCATAATCTTCTCGTTGCGGCCGTAGTAATCGTTGCCCATCACCTGGTAGCCGGGCGGCTCGCCGGCCATAAACCAGTCGTACTCCCGCCGGGTCATGCCGTTGTCGTAGAGGTAGTTGAGGACCTCGCCCTCGGGATGGTGGGCGTAGAGCAAATCGAGCGAGGTGAAGCGCAGCTTGTTTTGTAGCTGCACTTCGGGCGTGTGCTCGGCCCGCAGCTCGTGGGTAAACTCGGCCGACTCGCTCTGCACGATGATGCAGTCGGGCCGGTGCTTGGCAATTTTTTGGGTTCCCATGATGCTGGCGGCCACCAGGTGCTTCAGGGCCGTCACAAAGGCCTTGTCCGACTTCAGCTGCTCATTCCAGATGCCGTCCTTGGCGCTCATTTTAGCCGTCACGTAAATCTCGTTCACCGGCGTGTAAAAACGCACCCACGGGTAGCGTTTGGCCACTTCCTCGCAGTAGGCCGTGAAATGCACCGGCAGCTCGGGGTTTTGGAAATTGCCAATGAAATCGGGCACCCCGAAGTGCATCAAATCCAGAATGGGCGTGATTTCGAGGCGGCGGATTTCGGCCATCGCGGCATCGGCAAATTCCCAGTCGTATTTGTCTGGGCTGAGCTGGATTTTGTAGTAGGGCAGGCCGTAGCGCAATACTTTCAGGCCCATTTCCTTCACCAGGGCCAGGTCCTCTTTGTAGCGGTTGTAGTGGTCGCATTCGGCCAGCAGGTCACGGCGGGTTTTGCCATTATCGATGGTCGGGTAGCTGCACTCAATGCCCGTGGCAAACATGAAATTGTTGGGCAGGCCCGTAGGCAGGCCGTTGCCGTTGTGGCCCTGCGCGCCACCAAACTGGTCGCCCTCGTAGTTGCCATCGCCGAAATGGTCTGTGATTTCCGTGAGAAAAGACTTCATGAATTGGTGCTTGGTTGTTGGTGCTTGGTGCTTGGTTTTCGCTGGCTAAATGGCGCCAAGCACCAAGCACCAACAACCAAGCACTAATTAAGGCTCTCCAGAAACTTGTCGGCCGTGCGCAGGCTCAGGGCCATGATGGTCAGGGCCGGATTCACGCTCAGGGCACTGGGGAAGGTCGAGTTATCGGAGATGTAGAGGTTGGGCACGTCGAAGGCGCGGCCGCTGGCGTCCACCACCGCGTCGTCGCCGCTCTTGCCCATGCGGGCCGTGCCGATGACGTGCGCGTAGCGCTGAAACGCCCAGATATCGGTAGCGCCGGCCGCTTCCCAGATGCCGCGCATGATTTTCTCGGCGTGGGCATTCATGCGCTGCTCGTTTTCCTGGGCCGTAAAGTGCAGGCGCGGCTTTGGGAGGCCGCGCGCATCTTTTTCCTCGGCCAGTTCCAGGAAATTGTCGGCGTGCGGCAGGCAGTCGCCGAGGATGTTGATGCCGGCAATGTGGTTGAAGTTGCGCATGTAGTCGCGCAACGGCTGGCCCCACAGCTTGCGCCCCCGCGCCACCTGCCCGGCAAACGTCACGGGCATTACCCCAATGCTTTGCAGCAGGTAGCCGCCGACGAAATCAGCATCCTTCGGCCGGTACGTGTCCTGCGAAATCAGTCCGCCGGGAATGCCTTTATTCGGCCGCACCTCGTCGGCAAACGTGCCCCAGACTTGCAGGCCGGCATGGGCCATCAGGTTGCGGCCCACCTGCCCGCTGGTGAGGGCCAGGTCATTCAGCAGCAGCAGGCGCGGTGTTTCTACCGCGCCACCGCAGAGGAACAGGTGGCGGCAGCGCTGGCGCTTCTGCTCCCCGTTCTGGGTGTAGACCACGCCGGTCACGTAGCCCCGGGCATCGCGCTCAATCTCGGTCACGAAGCTGTTGGGCTGGATGTTGGCCCCGTGCTTCACCGCCAGCGGAATGAACGTGACGTCCATGCTGGCCTTGGCCCCGTTGGAGCAGCCAGCCTGGCAGAAACCCCGGTTCGTACAGGCCTCGCGCCAGCCCACGCCTTCCTGGTAGTAGCGCGCCGACAGCGCCGCATTGGCCGCCGGTGAGGTCTTAATTCCCAGCTTCTCGGCACCGCGCACCATCAGCTGGGCGGCGCTGTTGAGCGGCAGCGGGGCCAGGGCGTAGCCCTTGCGCCGGGCCGGCCCCCACGGGTAGGGCGTGGGACCGGAGATGCCCAAAAACTGCTCAATTTCCTCATAATACGATTCGAGCTCTTCGTAGCTCACCGGCCAGTCTTCGCCCTGCCCAAAGTCGCGCCGCACGTGCAGGTCGTCAGGCAGCGGGCGGGGCGTGTAGGCCGTATAGTGCAGCGTGGAGCCCCCCACGCCGGTGCCGGAATTGTTCTTGCCCATGGCCAGTGGGTCGCCGCCGGCGGCCAGCCGCTCATCGTTCCAAAACAGGAAATCCTGGGCCTTTTCGTCGGTGGCAAAGTCCTTCTCCGGGTTGTGCCAGGGGCCGGCTTCTAAGGCCATCACGTTCAGGCCGGCCATGGCCAGGCGGGCCAGCAGCGGCGCGCCGCCCGCCCCCAGGCCAATAACGAGGCAGTCAACCTCATCCGCTTCGGGCTCGATGGCTTGCGGCTGCTCTTTGGGGGTGTCAGCCGCTGTAGGCTCCTCGGCCAGCAGTGAGCGCAGCAGAGGGTCCTGAATTTTGGGCTCTACAGGGTTAATGACGCCTTCTTCGATGATTTCTTCGTCGGGCATGACGGGCGGTAATTGAGTAAATAAGTAATTGAGTAGATGTGCAGCAGGAGAGGATGAGGAGCAAAAGCGTGCTTTCGAGTTGGGCATCAACTGCCGCCGGAAGCCACTTTACTCATTTACTCAGTTACTCATTTGCTGGCACCTCCCGGTCTTCTTTTTCATTGAGGCCGATTTTCGTCCAGCTCGGCAAATCGGCCATTCCCACGTAGCCGATTTCTTCCTGGGCCAGCGGGTGGGCGTAGTAGGTTTCGGTGAGTTCGGCCAGCATTTCTTCGAAGAAACGGCCGGCATCCAGCGTTTCCCAGGTGGAGCCGGGCGGGGTGCCGGTGGCCAGGGTTTGCAGCACGGCATCCTGCTGCTCGGCGGCCAAGGCCCCGAAATCAGCCTGAAACTGCGCCTGCGCAATTTCCTGAATGCCGCCCAGGCCCAGGCGGTAGGCTTCGCGGTCGGGCGGCAGGGCGTCGTAGCGCCAGCCGTCGGCGCGGCCTACGGCCAAGCGCTGGTCCACGGCCGGGGCCAGCGCAATGGGCTGGTCGGCGCGGTCGGGCTGCGGAAGGAGGCGGGCGGCTACGGCTTCGAGCAGGGCGTAGGTTTCGGGAGCCAGAAACTGCGGCGTGTAGGCGGGCGCATCGAGGCGGGCCTGCAAAGCGGCGCGGGTGGCCTCGGAAACGTGCGGCGTAGCGAGCAGCGCGCGCACGGTGCCGGGCGAGTAAGCGGGAGCGGACATATGAGGAAATAAGACAGGAACGGGGCCAGCACTGCTGGCCCGGTTGATAACTGCTTACGGACAAAATCTTCCCGGGGCTGACGGCCAAGGCCATAATTTTTACGTGCAGCGCCCCCGCACACGCGGCCAATACCGCACCGGCTACTTCAGCCGCATAATCGCGGCCATGGTTTCGAGGCCGTCCCAGAGGTTGCCGAGGCGAATGTTTTCGTTTTCGGCGTGCTGGTTGTTGTCGTAGTTGGCCACGGGCACCGTAATGGTCTGCGCTTGCAGCTGCTGTTCAAACACGTAGAGCGGCAGGCTGCCGCCCATGGTGGGCAGCACCACCACGGGGTCGGGGGTGGTGGTTTGCACGGCCGCGATAATCTGGCGGGCAATGGGCAGGTCGAGGCGGGTGCGCTGGGCGTTGTAGCCGGGTTCGGCCTGCACCTTCACCAGCAGCGGATACTGGGCCCGCTCGGCGTCGGTGGGCTCGGCGCTGAGCACGTGGTAACCCTGGGCTTCGATGTGGCGCACCACTTTCTGCACTTGGCGTTGGGCGTCGTTGCCGGGCACCAGGCGCAAGTCGAGCACGGCGGCGGCGCTGGTCGGAATCACGTTGGCGGCGGCCGGGCCCACGTTGGCGCTCTGCATGCCGTTGAGGTTGAGGGAGGGCTGGTTGAGCAGCTCCACCAGCGACTGGCCCGTGCCGTAGGACCGCGCGAAGCCCAACTCCTGCCGGATGGTTTCGTCGAGGTTGGGCACCTGGGCCAGGGCGATTTTCTCGGCCGGGCTCAGCGGCGTCACGTCGTCGTAGAAGCCGGCCACGCGCACCCGGCCGGTGCTGTCCGCCATCGAGGCCAGCAGGCGGGCCAGGGCCAGGCCGGGGTTGGGGGCCCAGTTGCCGTAGTGCCCACTGTGCAGCGTCCGGCGCGGGCCGTACACGGTCAGGCGCATGTTCACATCGCCCCGCGCCCCAAACACCACCTGCTTGCGGCCCGACTGGTGTACCGGCCCGTCGCAAATCACCCACACGTCGGAGGCCAGCCGGGCCTTGTGCTTGGCCAGAATCTCGGCCAGGTGCGGCGAGCCCCGTTCCTCCTCACCCTCAAAAAAGAATTTGATGTTGACATTGAGCTTGAGCTTGCTGGCTTTCAAGGCCTCGTAGCCGGTCAGGATGGCCATCACGCCCGCCTTGTCGTCGGAGGCGCTGCGGGCGTAGAGCCGCCAGTCGGGACTGAGTGGCTGGCCGGCGGGCGGCAGTTCGGTTGGCTGCCCGCCCCGGTCAAGCGGGCCGGTAGCCAACTGCGGCCGGAAGGGTTGCAGGCCGTAGCCCCACTGCGCGGGGTTTACGGGCTGGCCGTCGTAGTGCGCATAAAAAATGACCGTACGGGTGGCCCCCGTCACGCGCACCTCGCCAAACACCACCGGCGGCACGCCCGGCGTGGGCGCGGCCAGCAGCTCGGTGGCGATGCCGCGCCGCCGCATCATGCCCTGAATAAACTGCGCCGTGCGCCGCAACCCGCCCGTATCGGCCGCCACGTTGGAGATGGCCACCAACTGCTCAAACTCGGCCAGCAGCTCCCGCTCGCGCGCCTGCCGGAACTGGTGGACCCGCTGCGTGGGCGGCGCGGCCGGGGCTGCGGCGAGGAGCGTGAGCAGGGCGAGGGGTAGGATGTTTTTCATGGTGGGAAGGTAAGGCGCGTGCGGCACCTCACCCCCCGGCCCCTGCCGGGCACGGCCCCTCTCCCGTGGAGAGGGGGAGCCTGACGACTTATATCAGGTGCAAAACCGGTGTTCCCTCTCTTTTTCGGAGAGGAGCCGTGCCCGGCAGGGGGCAGGGGGTGAGGCGTACGCGGAGGGCGACTACTGCCCAAACAAAGAAGCAGCCGACCCACCGGGCCGGCTGCTTCTTTATAGCTACTGAAACGCTGCTATTGAAACAGCGTCAGCGCCTTGATGAATGTTTGCGACACGCCCCAGGCCAGGGGGATGCCCACAAAAAGCCAGGCCAGCACGGCCGAGCCACCCGAGCCACCATCGGTGGCAACCGGAGTCGTGTTATTGGGTTGCGGGTTCATATCAGAAGTAAAAAGTTAGAAGATTAGAGTTGAGGAAAAGCCGCCGCGCCTAGTGGCCAGCCGAAGCCGCCGTGACGGTACCCTTGAAAGCGTACCGCTCGTTCACGGCCGTCACCAGCAGGTTGGCGATGAAGCCGACCACCAGCAGGCCGGCCATGGTGTAGAACACGGTTTGGTAAGCCGCCGCGCCGGTCAGGCCCTTGGCCTTCTGCTGGTCGTGGAGGTAGTTGACCAGCAGCGGCCCCAGCACGCCGGCCGTGGACCAGGCTGTGAGCAGCCGCCCGTGGATGGCTCCCACCTGCATGGTGCCAAACAAGTCGCGCAAATACGCCGGGATGGTAGCGAAGCCGCCGCCGTACATGGTCAGAATCACGCAGGCCACCACCACGAACAGCGTGAGCGAACCGCTGGCCATGAGCGTAGGGGCCAGGGCGTAGAGCAACGTGCCCAACCCCAGGTAAATCATGTACGTGGGCTTGCGGCCCAGCTTGTCCGAAGCCGACGACCAGAAGAACCTGCCCAGCAGGTTGAACAGGCTGAGCAGGCCCACGAAACCGGCCGCCGCCGCCGCCGTCACGCCCCGGCCCGCGCCCATGTTTGCATCCGAAAAGGTTTCCTGAATCAGGGGCGAAGCCGTTTCGAGCACGCCAATGCCGGCCGTCACGTTGCAGAGCAGCACCACCCACAGCATCCAGAACTGGGGCGTTTTGATGGCGTTGTCGGCGTCCACGTTCGAGCTGGTGATGAGGGCGCTGTGCGTAGCGTTAGGCACGTAGCCCACCGGCTTCCAGCCATCGGCGGGCACCCGGATGGTGAACACGCCAAACATCATGAACACCAAGTAAATAAGGCCCATGGTAATGAAGGTGGGCGCTACGCCCATTGGGGCCGAGCCCTTAAAGTGCGCCATGAGGGCCACCGCCAGCGGCGAGCCAATCATGGCCCCCCCCCCGAAGCCCATGATGGCCATGCCCGTGGCCACCCCCGGCCGGTCCGGGAACCACTTAATCAGGGTGCTGACCGGCGAAATGTAGCCGATGCCCAGCCCAATGCCGCCCACGAAGCCGTAGCCGAAATACACTATCCACAGGTTGTGCAGGTGCACGCCCAGCGAAGCAATCAGAAACCCGCCGCCAAAACACAGGGCCGAAGCCAGCATGGCTTTGCGCGGCCCTACGCGCTCCAGCCACTTGCCAAACACGGCCGCCGAAAGTCCCAGCAGCACAATGGCGATGGAAAAAATGACGGCCAGCTGCCCGGGCGTCCAGTCCAGGGCATCGGGCTTGTCCACGTTGCCACTGATGAGGGCCCCCATGGGCTTCTTGAATACGCTGAACGCGTACGCCTGCCCGATGGCCAGGTGAATGGCCAGCGCCGCAGGCGGCACCAGCCAGCGGTTGTAGCCCGGGCCCGCCACGGTGCGCGCCCGGTCTAAGAATGAAGTGGAGTTGTCGGCCATGTAAAAAGTGGGAATTGAATTGAAAGAAGAAAATGGAAAACGCGGTTGTCGCTGTGCCTAACGCCCCGAAAACGGGCATCGAGTGGCAAGGTAGCCCGTGGCTTGACTGGTTGATTATTCGCAGCCCGAAAACTTTGCTAAACTGCTATAGGTACCCGAAAACGCCTGTCATCCCGAGCACGGTCAGGATGACAGGCGTTTAGTGGCCTCCGCTACTCGTCGCTGCTGAGCTTGCCGCCGGTTACGTGCACGAGGCTGCCGGTCATGAAGGAGCTGTCCTGCGAGGCCAGCAGCACGTAGGCGGGGGCCAACTCCTCGGGCTGGCCGGGGCGCTTGAGGGCGACCTCGTGGCCGAATTTCTCGATTTCCTCAAGGGGCATGGTGGCGGGAATGTTGGGCGTCCAGACCGGGCCGGGCACCACGCAGTTCACCCGAATGCCTTTTTCGCCCAAGTACAGCGCTAAGGACTTCGTGAGGGCATGAATACCGGCCTTCGAACAGGCGTAATCCACCAGAATCGGGATGCCCGTGATGCCCACGATGCTGCCCGTATTGATGATGCAGTCGTCCTGCTTCAGATGCGGAATCGCGGCCTGCGCCATCCAGATGTAGCCCAGAATGTTGGTGTCAAACGTGCGGCGAACCTGCTCCTCCGGGATGTCCTCAAACTTCGCCTGGCTCATCTGGAAGGCGGCGTTGTTCACCAAAATATTTAGCCCGCCCAACTCGGCCAGGGTGCGGCGCACGGCTTGCTTGCACTGCTCGGGCTCGCGCACGTCCATTTGCAGCAGCAGGCACTTACGCTTCTCTTTTTCCACCATCTGCTTGGTTTTCTCAGCATCTTCCACGTTTTCGTTGAAGACGATGGCCACGTGCGCGCCTTCCTTGGCGAAGGCAATGGCTACGGCCCGGCCAATGCCGGAATCGGCCCCAGTGATGATGGCTACTTTGTCCTTGAGCTTGCCGGCGGCTTTGTAGTTAGCTAGGTCCGAATCAGGCTGCAATTTCATGTCGGCCTGCTTGGCCGGATAGGGCAGCTTTTGGGCGGCGGCCTTCATGTCTTTGGCCGTGGGACGGCGCTCGGCTTTGGCGGGGGCGGCTTTCTTGGCCGGAGCTTTGGCGGAATCAGTTTTTTTGGTGGGCATAGCAGCGTAGAAATAGTATGACGCTGCTTACGCGAAAAAAACGGGAATGGCTGATGCCGGACCCCCAGCCGGTGGGGGTGGCAACGGCGGCGGGAGCCGGCACTGCCCAGCGGGCCCCACTAGCTCAGCTGGCGCTGGCGCTGCTACGCCGCAGAATCAGGGTATACGGGCGGGCGCTCCGTTGGGGGCCGCCGCTGCCGCCAGCGTCCGTACACGGCGGCCGTGACCCAAGCAGCGGCCAGCGGGCCCAGAAAATACAGCCACAAGCCCGGGCTGCCCCCGGCGGGAATGGCGCTGCCCAGCGTACGGGCAGGGTTCAGGCTCATGCCCGAAAGCGGGGCCTCAACCACCACAAACAGGGCCAGCAACAGCCCGACGAAAGCGCCCGTCCATTGCTTAAGGCGGGCCGAATGCAACGACCAAAGCATCACCAACATCAGTGCGCCGGAAATCAGAATTTCGGCCCCCAGCGCAATCACCCAGCCGTAGGCGCCCTCGGGTGGGCGGGTGGTGTTGTAATGCACATCCGGATGGCCAAACCACGGGGCCAGCAGCCAGAAAATACCCACGCCGGCCACCACCGCTCCCACAAACTGCGCCACTACGTACCAAATGGCATCGGCCGTCCGGATATGGCCCAGCTGCCAGAAGCCCAGCGTCACGGCGGGGTTGAAGTGCGCCCCCGAGCGCTTGCCCCAGGGGGAGTAGGCCATCGCCGCCACCAGCCCGCCCACTATCAGCCCCACCCCAACGCGCTGCACCCAGGCATGCGGCCCCAGCGCCCGCGCCACCGCCGAGCTGGGGTGGTGGCACAGCACGGCCGCCACGCTCGAAAAGATGAGAAAAGCCATGGGCCCGGCCGCTTCCACCAAGTAGTGGGGCCAGTGGCGACGCAGCGAGCGCAACAGATGAGTAGCAAACAGCATAAATGGTGGACAAGGGCTGTTGCAACACCAACGCACCGGGGAAGTTGGCAGCAGCAACCCGAAAGCATACGGGCTTTTGGGCGCGGTGGGGGTAAAGCTGCGCTGCTACAGTTAGCGCAGCACCAAGCGGCGGTTGCGGGGGCGCTGGGCGGGGTTGGCGTTGTCGGCCACGGGCTGGGTGCCGCCGTAGCCCACGGCGCGCAGCTGGGCCATGCCCACGCCGTGGGCTAGGAAGTGGCTGTTCGTGGTGACTAACTACCGGACCTGCAAGCACTAACGAGCAAATGACAACCCGTGCACTTTAAAACGACTAATGCCAACCGCCTACTCAAACTCGTTGCCGCAATGGAAGCAGTGATACCGCTTGCCCCGCACCGGAAACCGCAGCACCGCCGACAGCAGCGACGACCAAAACCCGTAGGTATTGCGCGTGGCCGGCCCATACGCCACGTTGGAGGAGCCGCAACGCGGGCAGCGCGGCGTCACGGGGTCGGGGGCATCGGCGGCGAAAGAGGCAACATCGGGCGTGGTGGCCAGGGGTACGGGCTCGTGGTGCAGGATTTCCAGCGCAGCCATTGCGTCGCTTTCGCGCACGTGCAGCCGCACCCCGCCCGTAATCGGGCTGTAGAGCGGCATCATCGACACCAGATTTTCGTTGCTCAGAAAGCACGGAATGCCCGCCGCTTCCAGCCGCGTGCGGGCCAGGTTGGCGGCCATCGGCTCATAGAACGATTCGAGAAAAACGACGGAATCGGGGCGGGACAAGGGAAGAGAATTATGAGTTAAAAGTTATGAGTTATGAATTGCAGGGAAAAACATGGTGCACGAGAGCATAGCATTAGAGTCAATTCATAACTTATAACTTTTAACTCATAACTCATTTCGTAGCAGCATTAATGCCCTGGGCCGCGTGGCTGGCCTGCAAGCTCACGAACTCGGCCTGGCGGGCGCGCAGCCGCACTTCGTCGCGGGCGGGCATGTCCATGCGTACCTGCTTCACCTGGTCGTTGAGGCGCTGGTACACGGCGCGGGCGTAGTCCCAGTCGCGGTCGGTCCAGGTGGCGCGTTGGGCGCGGGTTTCGCGCACCAGCTGGCCGTAGGCAGCCGGCAGGTCCTGGGGCGTAAGGGCATTGATTTGGCCGGAATAAGGGCCCATCAGCTTGGTTTCCATCGCCACTTGTTGGCGCGGGTCGAGGGGCCGGGCGCGGCGCAGGCGGTTGGCGGCATCGTAGCGCGCGGTGGCCTTGCCCACGCGGACCAGCTTCTGGGCTGCGGTGCGCGTAAGGGTATCGAGCTCGCGGCCGGCCTTGCTGGCTACTTCCTGCCGTTCGCGGGGGGTCGAGTCGCAGCCGGTGAGCAGCCCGGCCGCCAGCGCCAGGCCCAAAACCGTGGGCAGGGCCGCGCCTGCGTTGGTAAAACGTCGTGTCATGATTCCTGGGGAAGTAATTGTTCCGGCTTCTACGGCTGGGCCAGCCGAAAGGTAAGGGTCAGCTCATACTCGGTGGGTACGGGCTTATCGGCCACCTGGGCCGGAACCCATTCGTTGGGAATGGTTTTGGCAACGCGCAGGGCCTCCTGGTCGCAGCCCGCCCCAATGCCCCGCAAGATGCGGTGGCCACTGGCCCGGCCCTGGTTGTCAATGGCAAAGGCCACCGTGACGGCCCCCTGCACGTTGCGGTCCTGGGCCTGTTGCGGATACTGCAATTGGGTGGTGTAGGCAGCCAGCGCCGCATCGCCCCCAATAAAAAGGGGCGGCTGGTCCACTGGCCGGCGCTTCCACTCCCCGGGGCTCACTTCCGTATTGTAGGTCATCTCACCCACGGGGCGGAAGTAGACCAGTTGATTGGCGGTGTGGTCGTAGCGCTGCACCACCACTTTTTCCTTCGATGCCGTGTAGCCGTAGTACTCCCACACGCCCACTTTGGTGCGGTGGTCCAGCTCGCCGCTTTCCCATTTAGTCGTGCGTAATTTTTGGGAATGGGCCGTGAAGGCCAAGCCCAGCAGCAAAAGCTGCCAGAAGGCGTAAATTGTATTTTTCATACTTGGGTGGGGTGTAGAAAAAGGAAGATTGGCCAATTATCTGTTTCCAGCCGGGTGGCAGCGGGAAAGGTAGCGAAATGTTCCTTTTTTTTCAGTCGTTACCCGCGCGGACCGTCCTCGTCGCGCAGTTCGCGCAAGCGCAGTTGCTGCTCCTGCAAGCCCAGCAGGTGCGGGCAAACGGCTGATAGTCGATTCAATACCGTCAGGGCCCGCTGGTACTCACCCAACTGCCGCAGAATACCGGCCTGTCCCCACAAGGCCCCAAAATGCCGGGGCTCCCGGCGTAGCGTCTCGGCAATATCGGCGAGAGAGGCACGGTACTCGCCGCGCAGATAATGCGCCGTTGCGCGCTTGTTCCACGCTTCCGTACAGTCGGGCTTAAGTAGGATTATATGGCTGAAATGCCTGATGGCTAAGCTGTGGTCATCGGCCTGCATGGCCCGCATCCCGGCTTCCAGCTCCTTATCCAGCGCGGCATCGCCCGTGGTTAGCCACAGTTGCCAGATGCCGTTTTGCAAGGCTTCAATCTCGGCCGGCGCGGTGGCCAGCCGCAAGCGGGCAAACAGGTCGTCGAGCATGGTCAGTTGATAGTGAACAGTTAGCAGTTAACAGTGAGCAGAATGTGCGCGGAGCAAACGTTAGCAAAGCGAAACTGCTAACTGTTCACTGCTCACTAATTTTAAAACAGCTCCTTGGCCACGAGCCGGATGCTTTCCGCCTTGCCCATGGAGTAGTAGTGGAGGCAGGGCACGCCGTGGGCCATTAGCTCGCGGCTTTGGTTGAGGCACCACTCGATGCCCACGGCCCGGGCGGCCTCGTTGTCGCGGCACTGGCCGATGGCTTCCACCAGCAGCTCGGGCAGGTTGAGAAAGAAAGTGCGCGGCAGCATGCTCAATTGGGCCTTGGTAGTGAGCGGCTTGAGGCCCGGAATGATGGGAACTGTGATGCCGGCCTCGCGGCAAAGCCTTTCGAACCGGAAAAATTCCTCGTTGTCGAAAAACATCTGCGTCACGATGTAGTCGGCCCCGCGGTCCACCTTGTGACGCAGGTAGCGGATATCGGCGTTGTAATTTGGGGCCTCGAAGTGCTTTTCGGGGTAGCCGGCCGTGCCGATGCAGAAGTTGGTGGCCCAGCTGTCGTCCTGCTCCTGGTCGAGGTATTCGCCCTTGTTGAGGTCAGCCACCTGCCCAATGAGGTCGCAGGCGTAGGCGTGGCCGTCGGGCTCGGGTTTAAAAATGCCTTCCGATTTGATGGGGTCGCCGCGCAGGGCCAGAATGGAATCGATGCCCAGAAAGTGCAGGTCAATCAGCGCATTTTCGGTTTCCTCCTTCGTGAAGCCGCCGCAGATGAGGTGGGGCACGGTGTCGACGTCGAACCGGTTTTTGATGGCCGCGCAAATGCCCACCGTGCCGGGGCGGCGGCGCACGGTTTTCTTCTCCAGCAGGCCGTTGGGGTGGTGGCGGTACACGTATTCCTCGCGGTGGTACGTCACGTCGATAAATGGCGGCTTGAACTCCATCAGCGGCTCGATGTTCGAGAAGAGCGTATGGATGTTTTCGCCTTTTTTGGGCGGCAGCACCTCGAAGGAGAAGAGGGTTTTGCCGTTGGCCTGGGCCAGGTGGTCGTTAACTTTCATTATTAAGCTGTTAGCTTTTAGCTGCTAGCTATTAGCTTTTGGCGGTAAGTGATTCAATAGGGAGGGAGCTAATAGCTAGCAGCTAAAAGCTAACAGCTTAGCTATTTGGTTCGTAATTCAGGTTCGGCATCAGCCAGCGCTCCAGCTCGGGCAGCGGCATGTGCTTGCGTTGGGCGATGTCGGCCACCTGGTCCAGGCCAATCCGGCCTAGGCCGAAATAGCGCGAGTCCGGGTGGGCGTAGTACATGCCGCTCACCGACGAGGCCGGGTACATGGCCAGGTTTTCGGTGAGCGTGATGCCGGTCTGGCCTTCGGCGTCGAGCAGCTGGAAGAGGGTGATTTTCTCGGTGTGGTCGGGGCACCCGGGGTATCCGGGGGCGGGGCGTACGCCGCGGTATTTTTCCTGAATAAGGTCGTCGCCGGTGAGGTGTTCATCGGGCGCGTAAGCCCAGAACTCGCGGCGCACCCGCTCGTGCAGGCGCTCGGCGAAGGCTTCGGCCAGGCGGTCGGCCAGGGCCTTCACCATGATGCTGGAATAGTCGTCGTGGTCGGCCTCGTACTGCTCGATGAGCTTTTCGATGCCGATACCGGCGGTCACCGCAAACCCGCCCAGGTAGTCGGCCCGGCCGGTTTCTTTCGGGGCCAGGAAGTCGGAGAAGGCGACGTTGGGAATTTTGGGGCCTTTCTCGCCCTGCTGGCGCAGCGTGAAAAACTCGGTGGCGACGGTTTCGCGCGCGTCATCCGTATAAAGCTCAATGGTATCGTAGTCCACCGTATTGGCGGGCCAAAAGCCCAGCACGGCGCGGGCTTCGAGCAGCTTGCCGTCGATGATTTTGGCAAGCATGGCCTGCGCGTCTTCGAACAGCTTGGTTGCGGCTTCGCCCAAATTCTCATCGGTGAGGATGCGCGGGTAGCGGCCTTTCAGCTCCCAGGTGTGGAAAAAGGGTGTCCAGTCGATGTATTGGGCCAACTCGGCTAGGTCGTAATTCGCCAGTACTTTGGTACCGAGGAAAGTAGGCTTGGTGATGCTGACCGTGTCCCAGTCTGACTTAACACCATTGGCGCGGGCGGCTTCAATGGTCAGGTAGCTTTTGTCGCGCTGGCGGCTGGCGTAGTCGGCGCGCAGGGTGGCGTAGTCGTCGGCCACGGTCTGGGCATACGCTTTTTCACCCGAGCCCAGCAGGCCCGCCGCTACGCCCACCGAGCGCGAGGCGTCGTTGACGTGCACCACCGCACCGCTGTACGAAGGCGCGATTTTCACCGCCGTGTGCAGGCGCGACGTGGTGGCCCCGCCGATGAGCAGGGGAATTTTCAGGCCGCGCTTTTCCATGGCCTGGGCCACGTACACCATTTCATCGAGCGAGGGCGTGATGAGGCCGGAGAGGCCAATCACGTCGACTTGCTGCCGCTGGGCTTCGTCGAGAATCTTGTCCAGCGGCACCATCACGCCGAGGTCCACGATGTCGAAGTTGTTGCAAGCCAGCACCACGCCCACGATGTTCTTGCCAATGTCGTGCACATCGCCTTTCACGGTGGCCATCAGGATTTTGCCGGCCGTCTGGCGCTCCGAGCCCTGCTTATCGGCCAGCAGGTACGGTTCCAGGTACGCCACGGCCTTTTTCATCACGCGGGCCGATTTCACCACCTGCGGCAGGAACATTTTGCCGGCCCCGAACAAGTCGCCCACCACGTTCATGCCGGCCATCAGCGGGCCCTCAATTACTTCCAGGGGCCGGCCCACCTGCTGGCGCACTTCCTCGGTGTCCTCGTCGATAAACTCCGTAATGCCCTTCACCAGCGCGTGTTGCAACCGGTCCCACACGGGCAAACTGCGCCAGGCATCGGCTACTATTTCGACTTTATCCTTCTGCTTTACCGTGTCGGCAAAATCCACGAGGCGCTCGGTAGCGTCGGCGCGGCGGTTCAGTAGCACGTCTTCGGCGAGCTCAAGCAGGCCGGGCTCGATTTCGTCGTACACGCCGAGCTGGCCGGGGTTCACGATGCCCATGTCCAGGCCGGCGCGGATGGCGTGGTAGAGGAAGGCCGTGTGCATGGCCTCGCGCACCAAATCATTGCCGCGGAACGAGAACGAAATGTTCGAAATACCGCCGCTGGTGAGTGCGCCGGGCAGGTTGCCCTTAATCCAGCGCACGGCCTCGATGAAGTCGATGGCGTAGTTGCGGTGCTCGTCCATGCCCGTGCCCACGGTCAGGATATTGGGGTCGAAGATGATGTCGGACGGGTCGAAGCCTACTTCCTTGGTCAGGATATCATAGCTGCGCTGGCAGATTTCCTTGCGGCGTTCCAGCGAGTCGGCTTGGCCATTCTCATCGAAGGCCATGACCACCACGGCGGCCCCGTACTGGCGCACGGTGTGGGCGCGCTCGCGGAAAACGTCTTCGCCCTCTTTCAGCGAAATCGAGTTCACGATGGGCTTGCCCTGCACGCATTTCAGGCCGGCTTCAAGCACGCTCCACTTCGAGGAGTCAATCATCACCGGCACCCGCGCAATGTCGGGCTCCGAGGCGATGAGGTGCAGAAAGGTCGTCATCACCTGCTCCGAATCGAGCATGCCCTCGTCCATGTTGATGTCGAGGACCTGGGCGCCTTCTTCTACTTGCAGGCGGGCCACGGCCAGGGCTTCCTCATACGCGCCGGTGCGGATGAGGCGGGCGAAAGCGCGCGAGCCGGTCACGTTGCAGCGCTCGCCCACGTTCACAAACAGGGTCTCCTCTTTAATGGCGAACGGCTCCAGACCGCTCAGGCGCGTTGAGGAAGCCAGCTCCGTGGGCAGCTGGCGGGGCTTATATTTCTTCGCCAGTTTGCTCAATTCAGCAATGTGCTGGGGCGTGGTGCCGCAGCAGCCGCCCACCACCGTCACGATGCCTTCCTTCAGATAATCCTCCACCAGCGCGGCAAATTCCTCCGCTGATTCGTCGTAGCCGCCGAAGGCGTTGGGCAGGCCTGCGTTGGGGTAGGCCGAGATGTGGACGTCGGAAATGCGGCTCAGCTCCTGCACGTACTGGCGGAGCTGGTCGGCCCCAAGGGCGCAGTTCAGGCCCACGCTCAGCAGCGGCAGGTGGCGGATGCTGTTCCAGAACGCCTCCACCGTTTGCCCCGAAAGCGTGCGGCCGGAGGCATCGGTAATCGTGCCCGAAATCATAACGGGCACCACCCGGCCGCCGTCGTCGAAGAACTTCTGCACGGCGTAAAGGGCCGCTTTGGCGTTCAGGGTATCGAAAATGGTTTCGATGAGCAGCGTATCCACGCCGCCATCCACGAGGCCGCGCACCTGCTCCAGATAAGCCGTGGCCAATTCATCGAAGGTCACGGCGCGGAAGCCGGGGCGGTTGACGTCGGGCGAGAGCGAGGCGGTGCGGTTGGTGGGGCCCACCGCGCCCGCCACGAAGCGCGGCTGCTCAGGCGTGGCATATTCGTCGGCCGCCTCGCGGGCCAGGCGGGCCGACTCGTAGTTCAGCTCGTATACCACATGCTCCAAGCCATAATCAGCCTGCGCAATGGTGGTACCCGAGAAGGTGTTGGTTTCCACCATGTCGGCCCCGGCCGCGAAGTACTCGGCGTGGATGCCTTTAATGATGTCGGGCCGGGTCAGGCTCAGCAGGTCGTTGTTGCCGCGCAGGGGTTTGGGGTGGTCGGCGAAGCGGGTGCCCCGGAAGTCCTCTTCCGTGAGCGGGTGCCGCTGAATCATGGTGCCCATGGCACCATCGAGAATCAGCAGACGCTGGCGCAGGATTTCAGGGAGGCTGTGGCGCGAACCATAGCTTGCGCCGATTAGCGGTTGCAGTTCGTGGGCCGGAGCGGTTGCGGGACGGGTAGGGGCGGAAACAGACATTGCTTTCTGGTTGAATAACGGCGTAAACGGCGCGTATCCAGAAAGAAACCCGTGCGCGGGCGCACGGTTCCGGCTGTCATCTTCTTTCACCAAAAAAAGCGGTGAAACGGGAGTTGGCACCTGCTTTTAGCAGGTTGCCAAGACGTCATCGGGCCCGGTCCCTCGGTCTTTCTGGATAGCAGCGTAGGACGAAGATACGACGCTTCGCTTAATGAAGAATTAAGAATGAGGAATGAGGAATGAAGAATTGTAATCTTGAAAAGGGTTTCGAGCTTTTTCATTCCTCATTAAGCCGAAGGCGTTACAGCGCCCACGTCGGCCATACGCTGCCCGCCGCAAACACCGAGGGCTCCGGCGGCAGCTCCAGAAACGCCGAGGCCCCCACCAAGCCCATCAAATCGCCGGAACCGCCCACCCGCAGCGGCGTGGCTAAGCGGCGTCCTTCGGCATCCACCGTCAGGTGCACGGGCACGAAATGGGCCAGCAAGGGCTTAAAGGTGATATCGACGGTGAGGATGGCCGGTGCAGGAGCCTCCGCCGCCGCTTCGGCCCCCTCCGGCTGCTGTACGGCGCGGAGCCAGGGCCGCACGTAGCGACAGGCCGTGAGGAAGGTGGACACCGGGTTGCCGGGCAGGCCGAATACCACCGGCCCGTCGGCCCGCGCCCCAAACCACATGGGCTTGCCGGGGCGCTGCTGCACTTCGTGGAAAATCTCAACCACGTGCAGCTCGCGCAGCAGGCCGGGCAGGTGGTCGGCGCGGCCCTTGCTCACGGCCCCGCTCAATACGACGGCATCGAAGCCAGAGGCGAGAACATTGGTCAGGCCCTCACGCAGGGCGGTCAGCTCATCGGTGAGGTGAAACAGCGAGACATCGGCCCCGGCCTGGGCAAACAGCGCCTGCAACGCATACGCGTTGGAGCGCCGAATCTGGTGCGGCAGCGGCGTTTCGTTGATGCCCACCAGCTCATCGCCGGTGCTCACCACGGCCACGCGGGGGGCGCGCACCACACGCAGATTGGCGGCCCCCACGGTGGCGGCAATGGCCAGCTCGGCGGGGCCCAGGCGGGTGCCGGGCTGGAGCAGGGCGTCGCCCCGGCGGCGGTCGGCGGCCTGGCGGTGAATGTTGACGCCGGGCGCTTCGGGCGGCGCAATCTGGATGGTAGCGCGGTTGTCGGCCAGCAGAATGTCTTCGTAGCGAATCACCACATCGGTGCCGGGCGGGAGCACCGCGCCGGTCATTACTTCAATGGCGTGCTTTGTGCTTTGCAGCGGGCGGGCCGGCGCGCCGGCATACTGCGAGTGTTCAATCGCAAACTCTGTCTGGCCGGCTGCCCAGGCGGCGTGCGCTACCGCGATGCCGTCCATGGCCACGCGGTTGAAGGGCGGAAAGTCGCGGTCGGCGGCGAGGCTTTCGGCCAGGATGCGGCCACTGGCCCGGGGCAGGGGCACGGTTTCGGCGGGGAGCGGGTGGGCGGTGGCCAGCACGCGGGCAAAGGCTTCGGCTACTTCAATTGACATTTATCAAGTAACATTTAACAGGTGAAATGCCGTCAGCGGGAGCCACAGGCAAATGTTCGCACCACTTGTTGCCCGTGCGAAAGCTTCTTGTCAAACGCCTCTTGTGCAATTTTGTTGAACGAAGGTCTTCCGCAACGGGTAAACGCCCAGCGCCACTACCGTGAAGCCCCAGCGGGCTGTTAAATGTTAAATAATAATTGTTAAATGAAAAAATTCACCCACGTCAACGCCGCCAACCAGCCTACGATGGTCGATGTGGGCGCTAAAGCACCCACCCGCCGCGTGGCCCGCGCCCACTGCCGCGTGGTGCTGGGCGCGGAGCTGCTGGGCCGCGTGCAAGCCGGCGAAATGCCCTCGCACAAGGGCCCGGTCATTCATACGGCCATTCTGGCGGGCATCATGGGGGCGAAAAAAACCGCCGACCTCATCCCACTCTGCCACCCGCTGGGGCTGGATGATTGCCGCATTACCATCGAGCCCGACGGCCCCGATGCCCTGCGCGTGGTGTGCACCGCCGTGGTCACGGGCCGGACCGGCGTGGAGATGGAAGCCCTGACCGGCGCAACCGTGGCTGCGCTCACGATTTATGACATGTGCAAGGCGTTTTCGCACGATATTTCCATTGAAGGTGTGCAGCTTATCGAGAAAACCGGCGGCAAGCGCGACTTCCATCGCGCCGAAAATTCGTAAATTCCCCCATGGATAGTCTACCAAACACAACCGTGAAACGCACGAAACACGCCGCCCTGGCCCGCCCCGACGTGGGCGAATTTGGCCGGGCGGAGCTGGCCATTCTGGGCGCGCCGTGTGGTGATATTCAGGCCCTGGTGGCGCAATTGCTGCCGCACCTGGCTCCGGCGCTGCGCGTGGCGTACGTCGATGCCGACCATGCCGCCGGTGACTCCGCCGCCGCCGAAGAATCCTCGGTGGCGGGTGCCAAACCGGTTCCTTACGTAGCCGAGAATGGGCTTTCCGCGGAGTTGGTCGATAAAATCACCTACCGCCAAATCAACCTGACGCGGGCATTGGATAAGTTCTCCCAGCCTGAATTATTGGCCCACGAAAGCATTGTGCTGGTGAATGGCAACCACTTCCGCGCCCGTCAGCAGGTCGTTATCGTCGACCCGCGCAAGCCGCTGGACAAGAAGCTCGACCGCCTCACCGATGTCCGCCTCATCCTCCTCGCCGAGGGCCAGACCGAACTGCCCGTCGTGCTGGCCGAACACCTCCGCGCGGCCCCGCTGCCGCCCGTGCTATCACTGGCCGATACGGACAAAATAGCCGCCTTCATTCGGCAGTGGTACCTGCTGGCCATGCCGGTGCTGCGCGGCCTGGTGCTGGCTGGCGGCCGCAGCGAGCGCATGCAAACCGACAAAGGCGCACTGCACTACCACGGCCTCGACCAGCGGCAGCACACGGCCGCGCTGCTCAGCGAGTTTTGCCCCGATGTGCGGGTATCCGTACGGCCCGACCAGGCCGCCGAGTTGCCCGCCAGCCTAACCGCCCTGCCCGATACCTTCTTGAACCTGGGACCGTTGGGCGGCGTGCTCTCCGCCTTTCAGGCCGACCCGAACGCCGCCTGGCTGGTGCTGGCCTGCGACCTGCCTTTCCTCACCCGCGACACGCTGGAATACCTCGTGACGAACCGGCAGCCGGCCCGCATGGCTACCTCCTTCCGCAGCCCGTGGGATGCCTTTCCCGAGCCGCTGGTTACCATCTGGGAGCCGCGCAGCTACGGGCAGCTGCTGCGGTTTCTGGGCCTGGGCTACTCCTGCCCGCGCAAGGCGCTCATCAACTCCGATATTGAGCTGCTGGCCCCGCCGGCCCCCGAGGAGCTGCGCAACGTGAACACGCCCGCGGAGCGCGCCGCCGCCGAACAGGAATTAACCAGATAGTTAGCCATTACCAGAAGAACCGCCGAAAGGGCGGTTCTTTTTTTGCCCGGTGGGCAGACTATTTCAGAGGGGAAGGACGTTTGGGGCGCATCCTGGCACGTTTTTGACTGACGGGTCAGCCAAACAGCTTAATACCTAACCCTATTGCATCATGAAAAAGACTGCATTTATATTGGCCGGGCTGCTGGCCACGGCCGCTATTTCTTCGGCGCAGGCCCAGAGCATCCGCCTTGGCCTGCGGGCCGGGGCCAACTATTCCAACTTGGCCGGCAACGTCCGAAATCAGAATACTTACGATAACAAGATTGGCTTTCTGGGCGGCGTAATGCTCAACGTGCCGCTCGTCGGCGATGGCTTTCTTTCGTTGCAGCCGGAGGTGCTGTACTCGCAGAAAGGCTTTAATAACAAGCCCACCGAATACTCGGTGTTGGGCCTGCCAGGGACCATGCAGAAGCGCGAAGGCAGCGTCAACTACAATTACCTCGATGTGCCGGTGCTGCTCAAGGTGCGGGCCGCGGGCTTGGTCTTTGAAGCGGGCCCGCAGTATTCCTATTTGCTGAGCGCCAACAACCAGACCAAAACCACAACCACGTCCGCCTTCGGCGGCGACCCCACCGTGACCGAATCGCGGGACAAAACCGACGTCAGCGGTTTCAACCGCAACGAGCTGGGCTACCTGGCCGGCGTGGGCTACGAAGCCACCAACGGCCTGAGCCTGAACCTGCGCTACACCGGAGCCTTCAGCGATTTCGTGAAAAGCGACAACAGCACCTACTTCAACGGCGACCTCAAAAACGCCCGCCACTCCGCCTTCCAGCTCTCGTTGGGCTACCTGATTTCGAGCAAGTAAGCACGGGCCGAAAGCGCCGTATTCAACCTTCACTACCAACAGAGAGCCCGGCTTCTACCAAGAAGCCGGGCTCTCTATGCATTTGGGGCTGGCTACGGGTGGGCCGCCACCCACTCGGTGCCGTCTTCGTATTCCTCGCGCTTCCAGATGGTTACGACTTGCTTTAGGGTGTCGATAATAAACTGACAGGCGGCGAAGCTTTCGCCCCGGTGCGGCGTGGCTACGGCTACCACTACGGCCACGTCGCCAAGTTCCAGCGTGCCTTTGCGGTGCACCACGGCCACTTCCTGCAGCATGGGCCACTTCTCGTAGGCCTGGGCCACTACGTGGCCCAACTGGGTGAGGGCCATGCTGTCGTAGGACTCGTAGTGCAGGCGGCGTACCGGCCGGCCTCCCGACTGGTTGCGCACCGTGCCGATAAAAGTATTTACGGCCCCGGCGGTATCGGTTTGCACGGCCGCGAGGGCGGCGGCCACGTCAATGGGCTGGTCGGTGATGGAGAGGTGCGGGGTCATTAATCAGTTAACAGTTAACAGTTAGCAGTGCGCAGTTATCCGACTAGATGGAGCCACGATGTTCATTGCTCACTGATAACTGTTCACTGAAACCTAACCGCCGGCCACGGGCGGAATCAGGGCAATTTCATCCACCGTATGCAAGGCCTGGTCGGTAGTGGCGTACTCGTTATTCACGGCCACGGCGCAGCTGCGCAGCGCGCCCAGGGCCGGGTACTGCTTGCGCAGTTCCTCAAGGAGCGCGCCCACCGTGGCGGGGGCCGGCGCGGGGAGTTCGATAACGGAAGTGCCCACAATCTCGCGGGTAATTCCGAACAGGGAGATTTTTAAAGACATATCTTTCGGCGTAAATTTTTGGGCGAAAATCAGTTGGGCAGGGCCGTTTGGACCGGAGGAGGCTTGGCTCCTGAACACCTTTTGTCTGCCGGGGGTTTACCGCAAGCCGGCTGTCTTACGTAGAGCCGAACAAAATTGGTGATAAACGTGCTTCCATCTCTCCCCGTCCCGGCCGCGCCGGCCGTTACGCCCCTTTTCGACCAACACGGCCGGCCGTTGGAATACCTGCGCCTGGCCGTAACGGACCGCTGCAACCTGCGCTGCTTCTACTGCATGCCCGAAGAAGGCATCAAGTACATGCCCAAGCACGAGCTGCTGAGCTACGAAGAAATGCTGCGCCTGACCGGCCTGCTGGCGGGCCTGGGCGTGCGCAAGGTGCGCCTCACCGGCGGCGAGCCCTTTGTGCGCCGCGACCTGGTGCCCTTCATGGAGCGTCTGGCCGAATTGCCCGGTATTGACGACATCAGCCTGACCACCAACGGCGTGCTCACCGCGCCGCACGTGCCCGCCCTGGCCCGCCTGGGCGTGAAGGCCGTCAATCTCAGCCTCGATACGCTGGACCGCGAGCGGTTCTTCCAGATTACCCGGCGCGACGAACTGCCCAAGGTGATGGAGACTTTCTACGCCCTGCTGGACGTCGGTATTCAGGTGAAAATTAACGCCGTGGTGATGGACGGCCAGAACATCGACGACCTCATTCCGCTGGCCGGCCTCAGCCGCGACCTGCCCGTGGATGTGCGCTTCATCGAGGAAATGCCCTTCAACGGCGGCAGCCACGCCGCCGGCCCCGCCTCGCTGCCCTGGAACCACGTGCGCATCCGCCAGCACCTGGAGGCGCATTTTGGCGAGCTTACGCCCGTGGCGACGGCGGCCGGGGCCACGGCTTCGGAATACAGCATTGCCGGGCACAAAGGCACGGTGGGCATCATCGCGGCCTATTCGCGCACGTTCTGCGGCACCTGCAATCGTCTGCGCCTCACGGCCGAAGGCGGCATCAAAACCTGCCTCTACGACCAGGGTGTGCTCGATACGCGCGCCCTGCTGCGCGGCGGCGCTTCCGATGCCGAGGTGGTGGCGGCGCTGTCGGCGGCTTTCCGCTTCCGGGCCGCCAATGGCTTCGAGGCCGAGCGGCAGCGGCCCCTGCACCAGCTCAGCTTCGAGAGCATGGCTACGATTGGGGGGTAGCGTGGTTTTGCTCCGGCGGGTTTTACCTTGGCGGCGGCGGAAGCAGGTGCTTCTGGTGGCTGTGGCCCGTTGCGTATGAAAGTTGTGCTTGTGGTGGTAGGCGTAGTGGCCGCATTGTACGTGTTGCTCTGTGGCGTGCTGTATGCTAAGCAGGAAAAACTGCTGTTTGCGCCCATGCACTTGCCGGCGGGCTACGCATTTCACTTCCCCGGCCAGTTTGAAGAGCGGTGGACCACGGCCGCCGATGGCACCCGGCTGCACGGCCTGCTCTTCAAGGTGCCCGCGTCCAAGGGCCTGGTGTTCTACCTGCACGGCAACGGCGGCGCGCTCGACAGCTGG